>JBARBA010000050.1:0-7542 GCA_049792555.1 Anaerolineales bacterium | reverse complement strand
CATCCTGTCATTGCGAGGGCCGGTGTTTGGCCCGAAGCAATCTCGCCTAACCTACAAACAATTGTTAGAATGAACACACGAGATTGCTTCGTCGCTGGGGAGCGCTCCTCGCAATGACAGATGGTAGTGAGTCACAAAACAACATTCACAATATGAATACCAAACAATATTACGTTTACATCCTGACCAATTCCCGCCATACGGTGCTTTACACAGGCGTGACCAATGATTTACAGCGCCGGGTTTGGGAGCACAAGAACAAAACAGGCAGCGTTTTTACAAAAAAATACAACGTGGATCAGTTGGTCTACTACGAAGTCGGCGATGACATCAATATAGCCATTGCCCGCGAAAAGCAGATCAAAGCCGGTTCGCGGCAGAAGAAAATTGATTTAATCAACAGCTTGAACCCAGAGTGGAAAGACCTTTCTGATGACTTTTGATTTCAACCTGTCATTGCGAGGGCCGGTGTTCCCTGGCACCGCCTGCCAGGGCAGGTGTGGCCCGAAGCAATCCCGCCTAACCTGCATACAATTGTTTGAATGAACACGCTGGAAAGTCCCCGTCAGGGGATTGCTTCGTCGCCTGGGGAACGGCTCCTACCCTACGGGCACGATGTCGCAATGACATTTGGAGCGGGTCATTTGGTTTTTTTTCTGTTTTCTACCTGTCATTGCGAGGGCCGGTCTTTGGCCCGAAGCAATCTCGCCTAACCTGCATACAATTGTTTGAATGAATACACTGGATTGCTTCGTCACTGAAAAACGCTCCTACCCTACAGACACGATGTCGCAATGATAGTTGGAGTGAGTCATGAGCAGGCGTGCCGCGCCAACTCCCCGCAACAACTGAGCAAATAGGAGTCCAACAACCATGACCGACGAAAACAAAATCAAAGCGGGCCTGCTGGCCTTTGCGCAGACCTTCCCCACCGAAGCGCTCTTCCCAACCCTGCTCCCCGAAGCCGCCGGGCTGATTGCAAACGACCCTTATGCCTTTGCCATTGCCGTTTGCCTCGACCGGGGCGCGAAAGTGGAAGTTATCTGGACCATCCCCTATTACATCAAAACCGACCTGGGCCACCTCGACCCCCGGCGCATCCACAAAATGTCGCTCGACGAACTGGACAGCCTGTTCAAGCGCCTGCCGCGCAAGCCGCGCTATGTGAATGCCGCCCCCAAGACCCTCCGCGACCTGACGCGCATCGTGGTCGAAGAATGCGGCGGAGACGCCGCCAACATTTGGGACGGCAGGCGCGCCGCCGACGTAAACCGCATCTTTACGTCCATTTACGGCGTCGGGCCGGGCATTGCCAACATGGGCGTCTTGCTGATCGAGAAAGCTTTCGGCGCGCGTTTCAGCGACCTGGACCGCACCCGCATGGACATCAAACCCGACGTCCACACGATGCGGGTGTTGTACCGGCTGGGCGTCAGCGCAGCAGAGACCACCGAAGCCGCCATCCAGGCCACCCGTCGCATGAACCCATCCTTCCCCGGTGAACTGGACGGCGCGCTCTGGGAGATCGGAAGGCGTTGGTGCTTTGCGTCCGGGCCAGATTGCCCGGGCTGCCCAATGAAAAAGGATTGCGTCCAACAAGCGGCATAAAACGTCCTGCCTGGTTTTCACCGTTCATCGTCGTCCACTGTCATCATCCCATCTGGAGCACACAAAATGAGCAAAAAGAACTTCCCCACCCGCGTCGACCCCATCAACCTGCCGCGCCGCCTGCGCGAAGGGCTGGATGAAGCCGAGGAACTGATCGAAGATAATCCGCAGCGGGCGCTCGAACTGCTGACGGAGCTTGACCAAAAATTCCCGCGCCAGCCGGGCGTGCTTGGCATGATGGCAAACGCCTGTCTTTTTATGAAAAACTACCCCGGTCAGTTGCACGCCACTTACCGGATGCACAACCTGACCCCCAACCGGGCCGAGATCAAATTCGGCCTGGGCGGGGCCTATCTCGTCAACGGACGCTTCGCCCTGGCCCTGCAAACCTACCGCCAGTTCCTGAAGCAATGGCCGCGTCACGAACGCGTCGCAGACGCGCAAGAAGCGCTGCTCGATCTGGAGCCGGGCTTGAATGAAATGCTGGCAGACTTTGGTTTTACCGTCGAAAACGACCTCGATTTTGTCTGCAAACATGAAGAACTGCAAGTGCTGATGGAACTTGGACAATATGAGCGCTGCAAGCAACTGGGCAAAAACCTGCTGGCGCAGCATCCCGATTTCGTCCCCGCCCTGAACAACCTGGGGCAGATCCACTGGCTGGAAGGCGACCTGTCAGCGGCCATTGAAATGGGCCAAAAAGTCCTCGCGCTCGCCCCCGATAACGTCCACGCGCTCTCCAACCTGACGCGCTACCAGTTCATGCTGGGCAAAACTGAAGACGCCTAGAGCTTCGCCAAACGATTGAAGGAATCCACCGCCAACGCAGCCAGTGTCTGGATCAAAAAAATCGAGGCGCTCGGCTTCATCGCAGACGACGAGGGCGTGCTATCCATGCTGGAGCAGGCCAAACAGGCCGGTGAACTGGATGAGTTGAATGCCCAGACCTGGCATTGGTGCGCAGTCGCCGAATATCGCCGGGGAAATATCGCCCAGGCCCGCGCCCACTGGCAGGAATGCCTGAAATTATCCCCCTCTTTTGAATTTGCCAGCGACAACCTCGAAGAGATGAAAAAGCCCGTCCACGAACGCATCTGCCCACAGGTTTTCACATCCAATCTCTGGCTGTCCAGGAAGACGCTCGAAGGGCTGGTAAACACGGTGCAGCGCACCACCGCTCGGAAGAACGAACAAGGCTTCAACAAGGAAAAAATCTGCACCTATATGGACGAGCATCCCGAAATCATCCACTTTGTTGCTGCAGCGCTGCCCTGGGGCAATACCGACGCCAGGAAAACAGCGCTGGAAATGACAGAAATGTCCGTCCACCCCAAACTGGTGGCCGCCCTGAAAGATTTTACCCTCGGCCAGACCGGCCCCGACACCCAGCGCATCGAAGCCTCGCAAACCCTTTCCAAGCTTGGCGTTCTGGAATCCGGTAAGACCATCGATATGTGGATCAAAGGGGTGTGGACGCCAATCATGATGCTCGGCTTCAAGATCACCTACGAACCACCGAGAAAATTCGCGCTCAAACCTGCCGCACAGCATTTTATGGAGCAGGCAGTGGATGCCTTGAATGCAAACGACGATTCCAAAGCCGAAGACTTGTTGCGCAAAGCCATTGAAATCCAGCCGGACGACCCGAGCCTGCTCAATAACCTGGCCCTTGCGCTTGAGCGGCAAGGGAAAAAAGCTGAATCAGAGGCCCTGGCGCAGCGCATCGCAAACGACTTCCCCGATTACTTTTTCGGCCAATCTATCTCAGCCCGCCAGGCCATCAAGGAAAAGGATTTCGAAAAAGCAAGGGAAATCTTGAGCAAGATGATGAAAAAGCAGGAACTGCACGTCACCGAGTTCGCCGCGCTGTGCGCCTGTCAGATCGATTTGATGCTCGCAGACGACAAATTCGAAAGCGCGGTCTCCTGGTTCGAGATGTGGAAAAAGGGCTACCCCGACGATCCGACTCTGGAAGAATATGAAGAAATCATGTTCCAGTTCAAAACCTTGCAAAAAATCAAGGATGGCTTTTCCAGCCTCAGGCAAAAAGCAAAAAAACGGTAGACCATCCCACTGACAACCCCCTTGCGGGGGCAGGCTGAACACTGAAAACTGAAAACTAATAACTGGCACCCAATGACCGACTTCACCCCTCGCCCCTCCCAACAAACCATCCTCACCTACACCGGCGGCACGCTCGGCATCTCTGCCGTGCCCGGCAGCGGCAAGACGCACATCCTTTCGGCGCTGGCCGCGCAGATCATCGCCGGCGGCGCGCTCGACGTGGACCAGGAAGTGTTGATCGTCACGCTGGTCAACTCGGCGGTCGACAACTTCTCGCAGCGCATCGGCGGCTTCATGCAGCAGCGCGGCCTGATCCCGCGCGTGGGCTACCGCGTGCGCACCCTGCACGGCCTGGCGCACGACATCGTGCGCGAAAACCCGTCGTTGGTGGGCCTCGACAGCCGCTTCGCCATCGTCGACGAGCGCGAAGCCGAATTCATCCGCAAAGAAGCCGCCCAAGCCTGGCTGGCCGCGCATCCCTACACCCTCGAAGACTACTTCGACCCCAATATGGACGACTCCAAGCGCGATTGGGTGCGGCGCGGGCAACTGCCCGAACTGCTCAACGGCATCGCCCTGGCCTTCATTCGATCCGCCAAAGACCACCGCCAGACGCCCGAAAGCCTGCGCGCCCGCCTGGATTCCGCCCCCGCGCCGCTGCCCCTGGCCGAGATGGGCTGGGACATCTACAGCAACTACCAGCGCGCCCTCACCTATCGCGGCGCGGTCGATTTCGACGACCTGATCCGCCTGGCGCTCGAAGCCCTGACCGTCTCGCCCGAATTGCTCGAACGCCTGCGTCGCCGCTTCCCCTACATCCTCGAAGACGAAGCGCAAGATTCCAGCGCCCTGCAGGAGCAAATCCTCGGCAAGTTAAGTTCTGGAAATTGGGTCAGAGTCGGCGACCCCAACCAGGCCATTTTCGAGACGTTCACCACCGCCAAGCCCGAATATCTCTTGCGCTTCATCGAAGCGGCAGATTTTAAGCAGGATTTACCCGTTTCGGGGCGTTCGCAGCCTGCCATCATTGCCCTGGCCAACAACCTGATCGATTGGGTCAGGAACGACCACCCGTTGCCTGAGTCCAGAAATGCGTTGACCGTTCCCTACATCCAGGCCGCTGCCGCTGACGACCCCCAGCCAAACCCCGCTGACGACCCGGAAGCCATCAAACTGATCGGTAACAAATACACACCCGACGAGGAAGTGGAGGCCGTCGTCAAGTCCATCCAGAAGTGGCTGCCCGACCATCTCGACCAAACTGTGGCCGTGCTGGTGCCGCGCAATGCGCGCGGCGTGGACGTGATCGCCAAACTCAAGGAACGCAAGATCGAATACGTCGAATATCTTTCGAGCACGTCCACCACACGCGCCGCCGCCGGGGCGCTGGGCAACGTGTCCGCCTACCTGGCCGACCCGTCGTCCGCGCCCAAGCTGGCCAGGGCCTACCAGGTCTGGCGGCGTCAGTGGCGCGAGGAAGACGCCCAAAAGGCCTTCTACGCCCATATCACGGATTTAATCCGCAAATGTGCGCAAGTGGAGTCGTTCCTCGCGCCGCGTCCCGACAAAGATTGGCTGGCAACCCTCGGCAGGGGCGAACCTTTGGGCGGCGACGCCGGCTCCGATAACGGGATACAAGATACGGGCAGCCCCGATGCCGAGGCCGTGCTGGCAGAGTTGGAAGAATTCCGGGGTATCGTCCGCCGCTGGCAGGGCGCCACCATGCTCCCAATCGACCAGATGATTTTGACTCTCGCGCAAGACCTGTTCACCGAACCCGCCGACCTGGCGCTGGCCCACAAACTGGCGCTGGTGCTGCGCCAGGCGGCGGACGACCACGCCGATTGGCGTTTGCCTGAGCTGACGACCGAGCTGGGGGTGATTGCCAAAAACGAACGCCGCTTCCTGGGCTTCAGCGCCGACGATTCGGGCTTCGACCCGGCGCGACACCGCGGCAAGGTGGTGGTGGCTACGATGCACAAAGCCAAGGGCCTGGAGTGGGACCGCGTCTATTTGATGTCGGTCAACAATTACGATTTCCCGTCGGGCATGGCGAATGACCGCTATATTTCGGAGAAGTGGTTCGTGCGCGATGGCCTGAACCTGGAAGCCGAGACGCTGGCGCAACTGCAAAACGCGCTCTCGTCCGGGGAGTACGACTGGCAAGCCGAGGGCGAAGCCACGTTGCGGGCGCGCATCGATTACGTGCGCGAGCGCCTGCGCCTGCTCTACGTGGGCCTCACCCGCGCCAAACGCGACCTGATCGTGACCTGGAACACGGGCCGCACCGGCGAGCAGACCCAGGCGATTGCGTTTGCGGCGTTGCAGGGTTTTCAAGGCTTGGGTCGGGAGACCCAAGCCTAACAACAAACCCCGTTCGGCGCAGGTCTCCCGACCTGCGCCGTCTAGCCACCGCCGCCTGATAATCTTAACAGCGCTGGTCAGGAGACCAACGCCCAACGAAGAAACCAACACCAAACAGGGATGAAAATCATGGAACGCTACCGCATCACCCCGGACATCGGCGTCTATTTCGTGACCTTCACCATTGTGGAATGGCTGCCCGTCCTAACCAATGAAACCGCCTGCAAAATCATCACCGACAGCCTGAATTTCTCAATCACAAACAAACGGCTGGGGGTCAATGCGTACGTGCTCATGCTCAACCATCTCCATGCCATCCTCTTCGACAAGGATTTCGACAACAAACGCCTGAAACACACGCTCGACAACCTGCGCAAGTTCACCGGGCGGCAACTGCTCGATTACGCCGACGGCAACCTGTCCGACGTGTTCGGGCAAACCTTTCGCCTGCACGCGGGCGAAGACCGTGAGCGCAAGTTTTGGCAACCCACCCAACACGCCGAAGGGATTTACACCGAGAAGTTCTACCGGCAGAAGTTGAATTACCTTCACCTGAACCCGGTGCGCAAGGGCCTGGTGCGCTGCCCCGAAGACTGGCGCTTTTCGTCGGCGGCGTTTTGGTTGAAGGGGGAGGCGAATGATGTGGAGTTGTCGGAGGTCGGGTGGTAGCTAACAGTCGGGAGACCAGCGCCAAACGCGCGTAGTGGCCGGTTTAATGTTGGGCGTGGGTCTCCCGACCCACGCCCCCTATGCACAGCGCTGGTCGGGCGAAGGAGACCAGCGCCAAACGTGGCGGCGGCCGGTTGAATGTTAAGCGTGGGTCTCCCGACCCACGCGCTGGTCAGGAGACCAGCGCCAAACAGATGAGGGAAACCTAACACTTGAAAATCTGCCATAACGGGGTTAAAATATTAAGCACAATCCCCTTTTACTTATTCACAAACTATCTATTCACAAGGAGGCGTGTTATGGAATATGACCTGGTTTTTGAAGGCGGCGGTGCCAAAGGCACGGTTTTTGTCGGCGCGCTGCAAGAATTTGCCGTGCGTGGGTATACCCACGGGCGGCTGCTTGGCACTTCTGCCGGGGCGATCACCGCCACCCTGCTCGCCGCCGGTTACGATTTCAAAGAAATGCAGGCGGCGCTTGCTGAAAAAAATGGCAAAGGCAAATCCGTTTTCAGTTCCTTCCTGGGCCAGCCCGGGCCGTTGCCGCCCAAAGAGCTTGAAAACGGCGCCTGGAGCAAACTCTTCCAGAAAGTTGACCTGCGTCTCGTCCCCAATGCCTTCGGCATCGAAAAGGAATTCGACCGATTTGTCTTGAACCAAATGAACGTCAACCCCGTCGGCCAGCACCTGCTCTCCTTCGTCGAACGTGGCGGCTGGTGTTCTGCCGACGACTTTGTAACCTGGCTTGCCGCCAAATTGGATGCCGCCCCCCCGAATGGGAAACCGCGCGGCTTTAGCAAACTCACTCTGGAGGAGTTTTACCAGGCCACCCAAAAAG
>JBARBA010000049.1:0-3388 GCA_049792555.1 Anaerolineales bacterium | reverse complement strand
ATTGCCAATCCGACTTACATCTGGCGGTGCGTCACCCCGTAAAGTCATTGGGGTAGGCGGGCAATTCCCAGATAGCCGATTAATCCCTACTCTCTGAATTTATATTTTGCCTTTTAGTTGTTCTTTCAACTCGGCGCGGCGCTGCTGATAGGCATCAGCCACGATGTTCCCGGCTTTGTATTGGTCGTCGAGCGCAATGATGGCGTCGATGATTTCGTCGCTGTTAATTTCGGTTTCTTTGGCGGGGAGAACCCTCTCAACCGGCGCGCGCTTGCGGTCGCGCCAGAACAGCCAGCCGCCTGCCAGTATCAATGCCAGCCCCAATGCGCCGACGCCGATGATGATGTTGTGGGTTGAATCCGTTTCGCTGGCCGGCGGAGTGCTCGACGCCTGACTGGGTGAACCGGAAACACTGACTTTGATCGATTCGCCTGCCTTGCGGCCATCCAGCGTGTAAAGCTGGTACTTGCTGCCGCCGTTGCCCATGTCCCTCAGGCCGCCGTCGATGATACCGGGCGCATCGGCCTTTACACCCTCGGAGACCAGGAACGTAATGGAAGAGATATTGATCGAGAAAGGCTCGACGAAGTCGAAGTTCGCGCTGTAGGGCAGGTTGAAGGCAAAGACAAGCTGGTATTTCTGGCTGCCGGGAGGCACCGGAAGCGTATCGCCAAAACCGTCGGCAGTCTGGATGTAGCGGTCGCCGAGTTGGCCGTCCTGGAACTGGAGGTCGGTATAACCTTTCGGCAGGCTGGCCGTCACAATCGCTGCGCCCTTTTGGGCAGGGATGATGGTTTTCGCGCCCGGGTTGGAGATGATGTAAAACTCGACCACCTGGATTGTATCCGGCTGGGAGTAATCGAGGATGATGTGCAACTGATCGGCAAACAGGCCGGACGCATCGGTGGTCGTCTCGTAAATGTTCACCGGCAAATCGTAGGTCGTCTGGCCGGCTGTCGGAACGACGGGGTCGGATTGATAGGTTGTGTTGGCATAAACGACAGAAACGTAGAAGCCCTGACTGGCTGGTATTTGCCGTTTGGCAAAGGAATACGCGCCGTCGGCATGGATGGTTGTTTCCTCGGTACTGATTTCGCTAAACTGACTGTTTGCCGCGTCGTGTTCAAAAATATGGAGCGTCACTTTCAAACCGGCAGGCACGGCGCCGCCGGATTTGTTGGTGATTTTTCCGGTGATGGCGCTAATCACCACATCCGGCGTCCCGGTCACAGCGCTGGCGGCGCTTTCAGGTGCGCCGGACGTCGTGGGGATGGCTGCACCCGCTTCGGTGGCAATTGCCGTCGATGCGGGGGTTTCCGTCTCGGCGGCGGACGTTGTCGAAGCTGGAGGCTGCGTCCCGTTGATAGGGGAAGTCGCCTGGGCGGGCGCAAATGTAAAAGTGCGCAGGTATGCCGCAGCGGCGTAGCGCTCGGCCTCGTTAAGTTGGCCTGCAAACGCGGGCATGGTGTCCACGCCTTTGCTGATGGCGTTGAACAGGTCGGTTTGGCTCAACGCTGCCATGCGCGCCTGGTCGCTAAAATCAGATTTGGCGGACTGTTTGCCATCGGCCCCGTGACACTTGACGCAGTTGGCCTCGTAAACGGCTTTTCCCTGCGCCAACTCGCCGGATGCGCTGCCCAACGAAAGCGAGTAGGCCACCACGTCCCAGCGCTGCTGGTCGTCCAGGCTGGCGAAGGGCGGCATGTACGCGTCCATTTCGCCCTGCGTGACAACCTTATACCAGTCTGCCGGGACGGCGGCCAGGGCGATTTCGGGTTTGCCGAGCGCGGTCGGCGGTTTGGGCAATTTCGCCGCCTGCGGGCCGTCGCCCAGGCCCTGCGCGCCGTGACACGGGGCGCATTCCTGGGCAAAGATCACTGCGCCGGCCGTCAGGTCTGGCGCTGCCGCAGGGAACGAAGGCCCCAGGGTGGGCTGCGGCACAGGCGACTGATAACCGGGCGGCGGGGTAATATCGTCTGCCAATGAGCAGGCGCTTAATGCCAGCAGAATGAACGCAACGAGAAGAATGGAGCGGAATTTCATGATAAGTCCTTGTTAATCGGCTGGCCGCAGTTCGGGCAGAAACGGTCGGAGCGCAGGACGGCTTTGCCGCATTTCGGGCAAAAGCCGGCAGACTTTTCCTTGCGGGCGGCTTTGCGCGAGGCGATCAACCCTTCGAGCGCGTCATCCGATTCGAGCCTGGATGAGGGGCTTCGCGCCGCTGCGTCGGCGCGACGGGCGGCGATGACCGCTTCAATGCGGCTTTCTGCGTCTGCGTCTACCGGGGCAGACTGGGAGGCCTGGAACGTGTCCAGTTTGCGCAGCACGTTGGCGGCTTGCTGCATCAGTTCGGCGCGCATGGTCGGGTAATCGTCCGCCGGGATTTTGCCGAGGGTCTGGTCGAAATCGAGTTCCTGGAGCGTGGTAATCAACCGGTCGCGCTCGGCCATCAGCGATGAGAGTTGCTGCTCCTCGGCAGAGACTGCCGCCGCGCGACGGTTTTCCAGGAAGGGACGGGCGACGAACAGCGCCGCAAGGAGAAGAACAGCCAACAGGAGAAGGATTGAGCCAGTGTCCATCGGGTCTCTACTTAATCAGGGGGTCGAGCATGGCGTGGATTTGCGCTTCTGACTCGAACGGGCCAATTTGCGAGGCCACAAGTTTGCCGTTCTGGTCAAGGATATAGGTTTCGGGCACGCCCTTGATGCGGAACATTTGCGAGATGCGCGTTTGCAGGTCGGGGCCGTTGGGGTAGGTGATGCTAAATTTTTTCAGGTAGCTGCGCGCTTCGGGTTCGGTATCGACGTAATCGACGCCGATGAAGACCACCTTGCCGGTCGGTTCGTAGGATTTCCAGGCGGCTTCCATATCGGCGGCTTCCTGCTCACAGGGAATGCACCACGAGGCCCAGAAGTTGACCACCACCACTTTGCCTTTGAGGTCGGCCAGCGAGACTTGGTTCTTGGTTTGATAGTTGAATCCGTCAAAGAATTTCAGGCCGAAGCTGGAGATCGTATCGCCGGCCTGGGCGGAGCCTTGCTGGGTCAATCTCAAGCCAACGGCCATGAGAACCAGCAGGCCGATCAGCCCTGCCCAGACGATCACCTGCGCCCAAATCGGCACGCCCCGCCGGGGGGTAGCCGAAGGGGATGTATCGGATGGGGTGTTTAATACAACAGACGTTGTTCCACAGCGACTGCAATGATAGGTGGTCTCGCCGACCTTTTGCAGATCGGGGCTGCCACACTTTGGGCAATTCACTGACGCGATTTCAGCCATTTACACGCTCCAACAGAAAATACAACCACGAAGACGCCAAGTCTCAAAGAATAATTCGCACTACCGCATAACTTGCTATTTTATATTTGACTTGCGGACCTCGATAAAG
>JBARBA010000048.1:0-6156 GCA_049792555.1 Anaerolineales bacterium | reverse complement strand
TGCCAAACAATGCGGCGCGCTGCCCCTGGCGCTGAACGTGGCCGCCGCGCTGCTCGCCGCCCGCCCCGATTGGACACCCGCGCGCCTGATCGAACGCCTGCAAGACGAACGCACCCGCCTGGCGCGCCTGAAAAGCGCCGGCGACCCCGACCTGGACGTGGAAGCCTCGCTCTCGCTGTCGTATCAATTGCTTTCGGACGACGACCGGCGGCGCTACCGGCTGCTGGGCGTTTTCCCCGCGCCCTTCGACCTGCCTGCCCTGGCGGCGATCTGGGGCGAAGCCGCCGAAGCCTGCGACGAGGCGCTCGGGCGCTTGCTGCGCCTGAACCTGCTGGAGGCCCGCCCGCAGGAAATGCCCTACGAACTGCACGACCTGGTGCGCCTGCACGCCGAAGGACTGCTACGCGCGCAAAGCGACGAATGGCCCGCCGCCGTCCAGTGCCACGCCGATACTTTCCTTGAACGGGGCTGGGATGCCGACGAGCTTTACAGACAAGGCGGCGAACACATCCTCGAAAGCCTGCGTCGTTTCGATACACTCTGGCCGCACCTGCAAGCCGCCTACGAACGCAGCCTGCCAAACGCGGGCCAGCCGTTGGCCGACCGCTGGTTGAGCGATTTCCTCTGCGCAGTGGTTTACACTCTCAACCTGCGCCTGCCGCCGCGCCAGTACATTCTGCTGTTCGAAAACGCCCTGGCCGCCGCCCGCCGCCTGAAGGATCGCTCCGCCGAAGGCATCCATCTCTGTAACCTGGGACTGGCCTACTGGAACCTCGGCGAGTTGCGTCGCGCAATTGAGGTTCACGAACAAGCCCTAGTCATAGCCCAAGAAATTGGTGACAAACGTGGCGAAGGCAAGGCCCTCGGCAACCTGGGGCTGGCCTATTGGAGCCTCGGCAAGCCACGCCGCGCAATTGAGGTTCACGAACAAGCCCTGATCATTTCCCGGAAAATCAGTGACAGACGCGGCGAAGGTCAGGACCTCAACCACCTGGGGCTGGCTTATTACCTTCTCGGCGAGCCGCGCCGGGCAATTGAGTATTACGAACAATCTCTGGTGATAGAACGCGAAATCGGCGACAAGCGCGAAGAAGGCGACATCATTAGCAACTTGGGGGCTGCCTACGCTGACCTCAGCGAGCTGTGCCGGGCAATTGAGTATTACGAACAAGCCCTCGTTATACACCGCGAAATCGGTGACAAACGTAGTGAAGGGGCCACCCTCGGCAATCTGGGGAGTGCTTATTACCTTCTCGGTGAGCCGCGCCGCGCGATGGAGTATTACGAACAACAGCGAGGCATCACCCGCGAAATTAGTGACCGACTCGGCGAAGGTATCGCCCTCGGCAATCTGGGGGTTGCCTATGCCAGCCTGGGCGAGCCGCGCCGCGCGATTGAGCATTACGAACAACAACGGGGCATTGCCCGCGAAATTGGTGACCGGCGTAGCGAAGGTGCCGCCCTCGGCAATCTGGGGAGTGTCTACGACGACCTGAGCGAGCCGCACCGGGCGATGGAGTTTTACGAACAATCCCTGGCAATCAAACGCGAAATCGGCGACAGACAGAGCGAAGCCAACACCTGCTGGAACATAGGCCTGCTGTTCGCAACGCAGGGCGAGTTCAAGCGCGCCGCCGGGTTGATGCAGGTGCGCGTGGATTTTCTGCGCGCCATCGGGCATCCGGGTGCGGAGGAAGCGGCGAAGCAGGTGGAAGAGATGGAGAAAAGGATGAAAGATGAAAGGTAAAAGATGAAGGATGAAAGATGAAAGATGAAGGCGGAAGGCGGGAGGATGAAAGATGAAGGTGGAAGGATGAAAGATGAAGGGTGGAAGAAGGCACGGTGGATGGGGAGGGGGGCTTTTTGGATGTGGAGCGGCGAATGGATGAATAAGTGGAATGAGCAGCACGAATGGTTCAACTACACATCGAGATGGCGCAGGGACGCAAAAAGACGCCGGGATGAGATGGTAAAATTGTTGCATAAGATTTCAGGTTTTTGGGGGGATGGAAGAGCATAGCTGGACGACACAAGAAGGTGCTTGAAGCACATTAAAAGATAACTGATCGACAGCGTTCCTTGCTTCAACGACATCGATCTTCTTTTTGAAAGTATCGTTCTATTCTTATGTAGTGTCGTTAAGCTTATCGTCGGTGTCGCTTAGCCTTTTATCGGTGTCGTTCAGCTTCTAGTCGGTGTCGCTCAACCTTTCGGAAGTGTCGTTCAGCTTATAAGCGGTGTCGTTTAGCCTTTTGGCGATGTCGTTCATCTTCTAATCGATGTCATTTATCCTTTTTTCGATGTCGTTCATCTTCTAAGCAGTGTCGTTCTGCGCTTCGGGCGTGTTCTTGAGTTCCCCGGCCCGCAGCCTAAAAGACCTCCGAGTTTTCTAAAAACTCGGAGGTCTGCGTTTTGCTTACCTCTACACAGGGGCAGGTCTGTGTTTCGCGCCGGTCAGTTTCATGTAAAGCGAATCGGAGTCGATATCCAGCCCGCCTGCCCACGCCAGGGGGCCGCTGCCTGCCCCGGGGACTTGCCCGGAGTTTTCGCGCTCGCCCCACAAGGCAAATGCGCCCTGACCGGCCAGGTATGAAAGGTCGGCTTCGCTGCTGGTGCCGTCGTTGAATTTAAGCCGGATTTTGTGGTCGTCCAACAGGACGGATTGTACAATTTTGTCGCTCATGCTGTCTCCTTGATCTTTGGGGATCTCCGCTCTACTCTGGAAGCTCCGCGATTTGCCGCCAGATGTAGGTCGAAATTCATTTCGACCTACGGGTTGGCTCTCGTTGGGCGTTGGTCTAACCCTGACGGGCACACGTCCAGACCAGCGCCCAACGCTCTATTCTGGGAATCTCCGCGATTTGCCGCCAGATGCAGGTCGAAATAAATTTCGACCTACGGGTTGGCCGTCACCGGCAACGCCACCCGGATGGTTGTGCCCGCGCCGGGGGCGCTTTCGGCGCTGATCGCGCCGCCGTGAGCCGTTACCAGGTGGCGGGCGATCGCCAGCCCCAGGCCCATACCGCCAGAGTCGGCGGACTTGTAAAAACGTTCAAAGATGTGCGGCAGGTCTTCGGCGGGGATGCCGGGGCCGCTGTCGCGCACTTCGATGATGACCTGCCCACCTGCCCCCGTGGGGTCTGCCATCCGGCTGCTGACGCGCACCGCGCCGCCCGGCGGACTGTACCTTAGCGCATTGGCCGTCAGGTTCGAGAGCACCTGGCGCATGCGTCCGGGGTCGAGGTCGATCAGGGGGAGCTGCGCTTGCCCTGAGCTTGTCGAAGGAGCTTGCCCTAAGCTTGTCGAAGGGTCGGCGGTCAGCGTCACCCCGGCGGCGGCGGCCTGGGCTTGGAAAGCGCCCATCGTCTCGCTGATTAACAGCCCCAGGTCGGTGGGTTCTTTCTTCAATTGCAGCGCCCCGCTCTCGGCCAGGGCCAGAGTCCGCAGGTCGTCGATCAGCCTGGAGAGCAGGTGGGTTTCATCCAAAAGGGCGCGCAGGTTGGCTTCGTCGGGCGGGTAAACCCCGTCGAGCATGCCTTCCAGGTTGCCCTGGATGACCGTCAACGGCGTGCGCAACTCGTGGGTCACGTCGGCCATCAGGTTGCGGCGCTGCTCGTCGGTTTCGCGCAGGCGGGCGGCCATCTTGTTGAAGGCGCGCGCCAGCGACCGCACCCCGCTGGGGCCTCTTTCTTGTACGCGCACCGTGTAATCGCCCTGCGAGATGCGGTCGGCAGCCTGCAGCAGGCGGTCGAGCGGGTTGAAAATCCGCCGCAGCGTCAAACTGGTCAGGGCCATGACCATCACGAGTAGCGCCAGCGCAAAGACCGCCAGCGGCGTTCCCCAAGAGGCAACGCCGGGGATGAACTGTATCAACCCGATCAGGTTGGCAATGAAGGCCAGCGCAGAGCCGAAGAGCACAAAAACGAACAAGACCAGGGCCGCAAAGGCGCAGCCCAGGCGGCGGAAGAACGGGTTGTGACGCATACGCCCGTGTTGGGGCGGCCAGGGTTCGTTCTCCGGCCACCAGGTCGGGCGTTCGCGCGATATGCGGCGAAAGGCGCGCACCCTGTGGTGCGGCCAGCGGTCACTGCCGGGCCAATCCGGCGGCGGGTCGGAGGGAAAAGGAGGTGGGATCGTCATTTAGCGGTCGCTGAACCTGTAGCCCACGCCGTAGACCGTTTGAATGTAGCGCGGCTCGGACGAATTGGGTTCGATCTTGTGACGGATGTTCTTGATGTGCGCGTCGATGGCGCGCTCGTACGACTCAAAGGCCACGCCGTGCAGCGCGTCCAGCAATTGGGCGCGGGTGAAGATGCGACCCGGAGAGCGGGCGAGGGCCGCGAGCAGCGCAAACTCGCTGGGAGTTAGCTCGTCGATCTCGCGGTCCTGCGCCAGCACGCGCATACGCGGCACGTCCAGCGTCAGGTCGGCGACGCGGATCATCTCCGGGCTGGCGATGCTGGAGTTTTCGACGCGGCGCAAGACGACGCGCACACGCGCCACGACTTCCTTGGGGCTGAACGGTTTGGTGATGTAATCGTCCGCGCCCAACTCCAGGCCGATCAGCTTGTCCGATTCTTCGGAGCGGGCCGTCAGCATGATGATCGGCACGTTGGAGAGCTTGCGCAGTTCGCGGGTCACGTCCAGGCCGTCGACGCCGGGCAGGCCCAGATCGAGCACGATCAGGTCGGGCTTCTCGGTGCGGGCCAGCGAGAGCGCGGCTTTGCCGTCCCCGGCGGCGCGCACGGCGAACCCGGCGCGTTCGAGGTAATCGCGCAGCAGTTTGACAATTTTGACTTCGTCGTCCACGACCAGGATGGTTTTCATGGTTTACCTGCCAGGTAAGTGACAGTCACCTTAAAGGTGACTGTCACTTACCTTCTGTGTCTATTATACGCGCTTACTTTTTGGTTCCCGAAGGGATGTCGGGACGATGTGCGTCACCTGCGACTTGGGGACGTAGGTATATTCGATGGCCCCGGCTTCACAGGCGCGCACGCACTTTTTGCAGCCGTTGCAGGCTTTTGCGTCGGCGATATGGACGTGGCGGCGCGGCCCACCCCCTGCCATTAGCACTTGCTGCGGGCAGGCTTCGACGCAATCCCAGCAGCCTGCGCACTGCCGCGTGTTCAGGTGGATATATTTTGTTTCCCGAAATCGCGCAAAAAACAGTTTCATGCTTTCCATTCCTGCTGTTGTGCTGGGTGGGCTATATCCACCGGAGAACAATGTGATGGTAGGGGCGCGGCGGGTTGTGGCAGGTGTGAAATGCGCCTGACCGCCGCCGCGCCCCTACTTACATGACATGCGCTTACTTTTTGGCCGCGTCGTCCGCAGGCGGTTGCGGTTGGGCGTGCGCGCGGCGGTGCAACTCGGCGAAGAAAGGCGGCACACCATCTTCGCCCCAGCGATTGTGCAGATGGCGGGCAAAGCGCTCGTGGTGATCGCCCATCATCATGCGCGGCCCCCAGATCAGGTGGCGCATGGCCGCAAACGCCAGGAAGAGCAGGAAGAGCGGGATCAGGACGCCGAAGCAGCCAAAGCCGAAGAACGGGTGGAAGGGCGCGAACGGCATCCCGTACCCATAAACCGGGACGACCTGGCCCTGGGCGGCAGGCGCCTGGACGTTCACCGTCGTACCCTGCGTCACGCCCGCGTTATAGGCGAAGAAGGCGATACCGGCGATGGCGGCCAGCAGTACCAGCCCGGCCAAAATACGAAAAACAACGTTTTTGAACATTTTTTGCTCCTTATGAATGTTGATTTCGTCTGAAATCTAAACTCAGTATAGGAGCCAATTGTGAAGTGAGTGTGAAGCGAGCGCGAAGAAATAAAGACAGTCGGAAGAGAAACGGAACCCCCTAAATCCATTGGGTGTGTTTCAAATGAGTTGAGGCAAATCCGTACTGCGTGTTGCGTATTCCGTCTTGAAGGTTTATATAATCCCGTAGCACAGCGGAGTGGACGCAACACGCAGCACGCTACATTTCGGGAGGTTTCAGATCAAATGAAACGCACCCAATCCATTATGCCTCAGCTTGAGACATCATAAATTCCCAAAGGATACCTCTGAGATCATGAGGCTGACTTTGGGAATGATCGATGCTTGTCTGCACGTTTTCATGCGCCCATGCGGTGAGTTTGACCCCTCTGCGC
>JBARBA010000047.1:0-5584 GCA_049792555.1 Anaerolineales bacterium | reverse complement strand
GCCTGTGGAACGGCTCCTCGCAATGACAGGCTGAGTAGTTACCACCCAGGGCTTTGTTCACGCTTAAATTCGACCTGGTTTTCTTCAAAGGAGACTCAAGCATGAAATTCACATCCCGCCTGAAACTACTATTGCTCACGCTGGCAGTATTGGGAATGTTGGCCTGCAACGCAGGCCAGACGCTGCTCGCGACGCCCACCCCCCTCTCCGCTCCGGTTTCGTCCGGCGGACCGTATAACGAGGCTGCCATGCCCAAAAAAGATATTGACGCCGCCCTGGCAAACGCGCAAAAAGACGGGAAGCTTGTGCTGCTGGATTTTGGCGCGAACTGGTGCCCCGATTGCGTGGTGCTGTCCAAGCTCTTCGAAGACCCGTCCGTGCAGCCCTATCTCCAGGATCATTTTTACGTGGTCAGGATCAACGTAGGGCAATGGGATAAAAACCTGGATATTTCCGAAAAGTATGGGAAGCCCATCGACAACGGCATCCCTGCGGTGGTGGTGTTAGCGCCAAACGGCGATATCCTTGCCACCACCAAGGACGGTGCTCTGGCAAATGCCCGCACGGCCACCGCGCAAGAAATCCTGGGCTATTTGAAAACCTGGGTTGCCAAAAAGCCCTGACCATGCGCCCCGGCAAACCACGCTGGAAGTGGCTGCTGTTGGCAGCCGCGAGCGCCCTGCTCCTGATCGCAGGAGCAACGTTTTTCGTCCGGCAAAGCAGGGACCGGGTGGAGACTTATCGCCCGGTCTTGCTTGCGCAATTTACCCAAAACGACGTCTCCACGAAAATCGAAGCAAGGGAATCGCCTGCGGGGCAAATGGAGTTGTTGGGTACTTTCACGCCAACGCGGGAACATTTCCATTTATACAGCAAGGATTTGCCCAGGAATGGGCTGAACGGGTTGGGCCGTCCGACGCTCTTGGAAGTTATCTCGTCAGACGGAATCCGGTGGACAGGCGCATTAACCGCTTATCAACCGGCCCACGATATTTATCTTGAAATCCTGGGGTTATCTTTTCCCGTCTACCCCGAAGGGCCGGTGATGCTGGGCCTGCCCTTTGAATTGACAAATGAAGATCGCGCCGCGTCGATGGAATTGTCCGTCACCTACATGGCTTGCAGCGACCAAAAATGTTTGCCGCCCGTGGTGGACAGGCGTTTTACCGTCAAGCTGCCGCACTAAATTGTCACTGCGACAACATAAAAGAGAACGCGTATGACGCTGATGTTCTTTGGGAATTTCCGTGATCTACCCCAACCCGTATGTCGGGATTAATCCCGACATACGGGTTGGCCCCCAGATATGGGGGAACGCCACGCTAATCCCCAAAGAGACGACGCTGATGGGGCGGATTCTCGCGGGAAGCCCCCGGAACGTAGTGCAGTGGGGTAAAACTTAAAAGAATCCGCGCGAATCCGCATAATCCGAACTGATCCATGTTCTCTTTTCCAAATGTACGGTAGAAAATCATCCACCAGGATTTCAACGCCATGCAAATTTCCGTCATACTGGCCCATCCCGAAACCGGCAGCTTCAACCACGCCATCGCGCAAGCGGCGGTGGCAAAATTAATGCAAATGGGACACCAGGTCGCCTTTCACGATTTATACGCCGAGAAATTCGACCCCATCCTGCCTGCGGACGAGATTCCGAAAGACGCGCGCCCGCCTCGGGAAATCGAATTACACTGCCGGGAAATAGCCTGCGCCGAGGGGATCATCATCGTCCATCCCAATTGGTGGGGACAGCCGCCCGCCATCCTGAAAGGCTGGGTCGACCGGGTTATCCGCCCCGGCGTGGCCTATCAGTTTTTGGAAGGGGATCAAGGCGAGGGGGTTCCGGTCGGCCTGCTAAAGGCAAAGGCAGCGCTGGTATTCAACACTTCCAACACCTCCGCAGGACGGGAAGCGCAAGTATTCGGCGACCCGCTCGAAACGCTGTGGAAAAACTGCATCTTCGGCCTGTGCGGCGTCGAGACGGTTTACCGCGAAACGTTTAGCGTCGTCGTCACCAGCACGTTGGATCAGCGCAAAGAGTGGCTGGAGAAAGTCCAGGAAGCCGTCGGGCAATACCTGCCAAAAGAAAAATAGTTTGTAAAAACACCATTGAATCGTGTATGATATAGGGAAGAAATGGAGCAGAAATATGCAGATCTCTTTTTCACTCCCTGAGAGCCAGTTTGTAGCCGAGTCACAGGAAGCGGTGACTCAAAAAATCCGTCTGTACGCCGCGTTGGGACTGTATCAATCCGGGGAATTGTCCATCGGCGCGGCAAGCGAATTGGCGGGTATGGATCGTTATGCCTTCCTCGATTTTTGCAAACATGAAGGCGTGACCCTGCACACGCAAACACCGGACGAATTGGAAGCAGAGTTCAAGAAGTTGAATGCCGGGGGATAAACCATGCTGATTGTCGCCGACAGTTCCGCTTTAATTGCTCTGGCAACTTGTGACGGACTGGATATATTATTGCTCGTATACGATGAAATATGGATTCCCCAGGCCGTATACCATGAAGTTGTCATAACCGAAAAGCCGCAAGCCAGCGCGCTTGAGACTTTCTTGTCTGGCAGGGTTATGGAAGTGGACATAACGCATTGGGTTCTTGCCGCAGGCGGATTGGGACAAGGGGAGGTCGAAGCAATGGCCCTTTATAAACAACTTTCTGCTGGCGCTCTTCTGATCGACGACCGTCGCGCCCGGCTGGTTGCCGAACATAATCAAATCAACTGCATTGGCGCTCTGGGGTTGTTGCTGCTTGCAAAACAACGCGGCAAGGTGGAGAAAATTACGCCTTACATACAAAAACTCCGCACTTCCTCCATCCATTACGGGGAAACATTGTTGAATACGGTGTGCAAACTTGCGGGTGAGTAAGTCCGATCATAAACTCGATGGGATGGAGGACTGGCTCCTTCCTACATGGGATTAACCTTCCCAAAACCCGGGGAAGCCTTCCCCGACTTCGGCAGGGCAGGAAACCAATTTTCTGGTGCGGGGACGCCCCCATCAATGAGCGAAAATGAAAATATGAAGACAAATACTCCAACTCAATTCCAACGTTTACGTAGCGCGATATCCGATGGCTGGCAAAGCGCCAAAGCCAACCTCGTACCCGGTCTGGTGATTGTTGCCCTGGCTGCGATGATGGTGGCATCCTATTATCTAGTTCCTGCCGTGAGCGCCTCACTGGAAGGACTGGTACAAATTCGCGGACAAATGGGCGTATGGTTTGCCATGGCGGCCAGCGCCATCGGCGCGGGGATCATCCCCGGTGTGTATCTATGGCTTTCAGGCCGCGCGCGAAAAAGCTCCCACGCGGGGTTGGACTTGTTGTTTACCTGCCTGGTCTGGGCGGCGACGGCTTTTGCAATCGACAGGTTTTACATCTTCCAGGCCGGGTTATGGGGATCGGCTTTGACTATACCCATCGTGCTGGGGAAGATGCTGCTCGATCAATTCGTCTTTACGCCGTTGGTGGGCGTGCAAATACCGGCGATTGGATTCCGCTTTCGTGATTTGAATTACGACCCGGGCGCGCTGTGGCAGGAACTGCGCAAGGATTGGGTGATCGGCGTCAGCATCCCCCTGCTGGTTGCCTGCTGGTTGACGTGGATACCGGGCACGCTGGTCATTTACGCCCTGCCGCTTGCGCTGCAAATCCCGATGATGGTGCTGATACAATGCTTCTTTGCTTTGGAAGTGGCGTACGCATCCAGCAAGATGTAAATATCCATTGGGTGTGTTTTGAGTTGAGACAAATCCGTATTGCGTATTGCGTATTCCGTTTTGAAGGTTTATACCATCCCGTAGCGCAGCGGAGTGGATCATCCCGCAGCGTAGCGGAGTGGGCGTAATGCGTAATGCGCAATACGCTACATTCTGCGAGGCTTCAACTGACTTGAAAATAACGTAGGGCGGAATTCATTCCGCCTTACACCCGCCCTCCCATTTTCATCCTTCGGGGTGAACACCATTCATGTTATCTGAAATGAAATGCACCCATATCCATTCACCCCAACGGCGGCTGCTTTCCGCGCAGGCGAAAAACCGGGCGGGTAAGGCAGCGGATCTTTCGGGGTTGGGAATGAGCGTAATTTTTTGGGGATAAGCTTCATCCCAACCAGGGGCAACCGGCCCCCAGTTCGGCTGGACAGGAAACCGGTTTTTCGGCAGTACACCCAAGCCTTGTGCTAAAATGAATGCAGTTCTTTATCCGCAGTTTCGTTCAATTCGGACAGATGCGGCGGCGCACATAGCCCTTTCTCTTGACTTTTTCATTCCCCGCCGCAGCATCCCCGCAAATGAAAGAGGTTTCAAATGACAACTCCGCCCCTTGTATCCGGTAGTTTGCCCGTTATCGGGCATCTTCTCGAAATGCTGAAAGACCGGGAGACTCTTTTCCGGCGCGGCCATCAAGAACACGGCCAAATCTTTACAATTAATCTGGCGGGGCAGAAAACGGTCGTTCTTGGGGGCGCAGAACACAACCGGATTTTTTTCACCGAAACAGACAAGTCGCTCAACATCGATGAAGGGTTTGAATATCTGCGCGCGGCGGTTGGCGAGGTGCTTTTAACCGCACCCAAAGAAATGTATTACAACCAGAAACCCGTTTTGATGGCGGTTTTTCGGCGTGAACAGATGAGTCGTTATATCCATGCCATGAACGTTGAAGTGCAAAAATGGCTGGACGGCCTGGGCAATGAGGGTCAGTTTGATATCGTTGCTGAAATGCTGCACCTGACGCAATACGTTGCCGCCCATGCCTTTCTGGGAGAAAATCATGCCTCTGAATTGAATGGTAAATTCTGGGCATCCTATGCCCACATTGCCCGTTCACTCGATCCTGTTTTGCCGCCAAATTTGCCATTGCCCAAATTCATCCAGCGTGACAAAGCGAAAAAATATATCCAATCCATATTTAGCGCAATGATCGCCAAACGCCGCCAGCACCCCGATCAATACGATGATCTCATTACCATCGTACAATCCACGCCCCAAAAAGACGGCACATATATGGACGATGAGACCATCGTGTCTTTGTTTACGGGTTTATTGCTTGCCGGACATGAAACCACCGCCGGACAGGCAGCCTGGAGTGTGATCCAGTTACTCCAGCACCCTGAACATTTGGATGAGGTGCGTAAAAATATCAAACAGCTTGTTGCGCCCAATAGTGAAATCAGCCCGCACGACTTGCGTAACCTGGAATATGTATATTGGGCCATCGATGAGACGACGCGCTTGCGTCCTTCGGCAAGCACGCAACTCAGGCTTGTCAAGCAACCGCTGGAAATCGGCGAATACACCATTCCGGCGGGAACGCGCTTGATGACGAGCGATGCGATTACGAACTTGGATGAAGTTACATTTCACAACCCTGAAAGTTATGATCCCCGTCGCTTTTCGCCCGAGCGCAATGAAGCCAGCAATCCGTTTTCAGTGATTGGGTTTGGAGGCGGCATCCATACATGTACGGGAATGAATTTTGCCAAGAATGAAATGGCGGTGATTATCGCCAAAATTTTTGGGCAGTTTGACCTGGAATTGATTACAAAAGAACCAACTGTTTTGGTT
>JBARBA010000046.1:0-7966 GCA_049792555.1 Anaerolineales bacterium | reverse complement strand
GTTAAGTGCGGTCTTACCCCAACCCGTAGGTCGGGACGAAGTCCCGACCTACGGGTTGGCTCCCAGATATGGGAGACGCCGCGCTGATTCTCAGAGAACCAAAACAATTAGGGATCGGGGGCGTTCAATTTGGCAGGTCTTTCGACCTTCAACTTTCAACTTTTAAACTTCCAGTCTGCTCCACATAATCGCTGTAGCCTCCCAGATACTCTGTCAATTTACCGTCTTTCAACTCCAAAATGCGGCTGACGGTTCGGTCCAGGAAGTAGCGGTCGTGCGAGATGATTAGCGCGGTGCCGTTGAAGCTATCCAGGGCGTTTTCGAGCACTTCGGCGGCGGCGATATCGAGGTTGTTGGTCGGCTCGTCGAGCAGCAGGAAGTTCGCGCCCGAAAGGACGAGCAGCGCCAGTTGCAGGCGGCTGCGTTCGCCGCCGGAGAGCGAGCCGATTTTCTGCGCCGCCTGCTGGTAGGTGAACAGGTAGCGGATGAGCAGCGCCACGGCGTTGGCTTCGCCCAGGTTCCCGGCGCGGCGCGCGGACTCGATCAGGGTCTGGTCGAAGTCCAGCGTTTCGTGCTCCTGGGCGTAGTAGCCGATCTTGACGCTCGGCCCGATCTTGATCTCGCCGCAGTCGGGCGTTTCCTTTCCCAGGATCAGGCGCAGCAGCACCGATTTACCGGCTCCGTTTGCGCCGATCAATCCGACGCGCTCGCCGTGACGAAGCAGAAACGAAACGTTGTTCAGCACTACTTTTTTATCCGCAGATTGCGCAGATTTTCGCAGATTTTCTTTTTTATACCCTGCGGGCACTTCGTCTGTGTAATCTGCGTCATCTGTGGATGATGTTTTAAAAGCCTTGGATATCCCGGTTAACTCCAACACTTGGTTCGAGCCGCGCCAGCCGTTGAGTTCGAGGCCCATTGGACGGCGTTCGAGCACGGGCTGCTCGATTTCTTTGATGCGTTCGATGCGCGCCTGCATGGCGCGCAGGCGGCTGGCAAATTTGTCGCTGACGGCTACCCATTCCCGGTAGCGCCGCGCGGCCATTTGCAGGCGGCTGATCTCGCGCTGCTGCACCTGGTACAGGTCTTCCTGGCGGGCCAGGCGCTGTTCCTTGTCGACGATGTATTCGGTGTAGTTGCCGGGGAAGGTGGATAGGCGGCCGTCTTCGATTTCGGCGATGTCGGTCACGACGGCATCCAGCAGGTAGCGGTCGTGCGAGACCAGCACGACTGCGCCGGGGTAATCGACGATCAGGCGCTCGAGGTAGGCTTTGGCGGGCAAGTCGAGGTGGTTGTCGGGTTCGTCGAGCAGCAGGACGGAGGGCTTGAGCAGCAGCAGGCGCGCGAGGCCGATCAGCTTCTTTTGTCCGCCGCTCAGGAGGCCGACCGGTTTGTCGAAGTCGGATTCGGGCAGGCCCAGGCCGCGCAGCAGTTCGCGCACGCGCGCCGGGTAGGAGGCTCCGCCCAGGGCCTCGTATTCGTCGAGTAGTTTTTGCTGTGCTTCGAGGGCGCGGTCGAGCGCTTTGGGGTTGTTGTAGACCGCAGGATCGCTGAGTCGCGTTTCGACAAGGTTCAACTCCGCGTCGACCTGCGCCGCGCGCGGATTGCCCTCCAAAGCCAGGACAAAAGCCGTTTTATCGGGAGCAAATTCCGGGTGCTGGGGCAGGTAGCCGATGGCAACGCCTTTCGCTTTTATGATCGCTCCGTTCGGCTCCGAAGTATATTCGCCGGTCATCAGTTTGAGCAGCGATGATTTCCCGGCTCCGTTTGGCCCGATCAGGCCGATTTTCTGATTGTGCTGGATTTCCCAGTTTAAATTGCGAAAGAGGGCGCGCGCGCCGAGGATCAAGGTGGTATTGGAAAGGCTGATGGCGATCATGGCAACTCCGTGAAATAAAAAACGCCGCAGGGCAACCTGCGGCGGAGAGGGTGAAGGGGGGTACTGCGAAATCAATTACTCCGGCATACAGGCGCGATTCGAGGAGGCCTGTGCGGAGATGAAGCCACGCACACCGATGTAGAGGATGGAGCAGTTTCCAGCAAGTTCGTAACGCATGGGGGCGATTATATCACTTTGATGTATCATCTCATCATCATCGGTGGTTGAGTAGGCGGCGGTGTTGTTCCGCCGCCGTATCGAAACCACCTTGCAACAACAAATCCCCCGATTATTGAGAAGTTACACTTTGATAACCAATCGTTAGCCAAATGATAGGCAGGCTTGGGGCGCTGGTGGTATGATTTTTTAACTCAACATTCTGAAAGGAGTTTCCATGCTTTCCAAATTACGTGAACCTGTGAACGGTCTGATGCATCTCGGCGGCGCGGTTGCCGCCGTGTTTGGGCAAATCGCTTTACTGGCGGTGGCCTCCAGCGGCATCGAAAAGGTGGTTTCGGCCATCGTCTATGGCGTCAGCCTGGTGGCGCTGTTTTCGGCCAGCGCTGCCTATCACCTGATCAGGGCAAGGCCCAAGACGGTCGAAATTTTGCGCAAGATCGACCATTCTGCCATTTACCTGCTGATCGCCGGGACGTATACCCCCATTTGCATGAATGCTTTTAGCGGTTTTTATCGCTGGGGCTTGCTGGCGATTGTCTGGTCGATTGCTTTTGCCGGGATCCTGGTCAAAGTCTTTTTTGTTGAAGAACCCCGCTGGGTTGCTGTAACCGTTTATGTCATCATGGGCTGGCTGTCGGTTTCGGCCATTGGGCAAATGCTCACGGCGCTTTCACCCGCCACCCTGGCCTGGCTGATCGTGGGCGGAGTGGTCTATACGCTCGGCGGTGTGGTCTATGCCACCAAAATTTTCGATTTTGCGCCCGGCAAGTTTGGCACGCATGAGGTCTGGCACGTCTTTGTGCTGGTTGGGGCGGCGGCGCATTTTATGGCGGTGCTGGGTGTGTTTGCCAGGGTTGGATAACTTATTCGTAACTTCTCAGCCGCCAAGAAATAGAACGCGGATTCGGCGGATTGATCTGATTTTCGCGGATAAAACCTTAAGAAATCCGCGTGAATCCGCAACATCAGCGTTATCCGCGTTCTATTCCCTGGCACCGCCCGCCAGGGCAGGTGTGAGCCATAACGGGCAAGAGCCTGAGCAGTCACATTTGTTCAGGTTTACCCTTTTGCGTTGCAATCAACCCGTCCGCTTTCAGGGCGGGTTGATTGTTTGTGTTGCGCATTCGCGGCGGGAAATCATGCTATACTTTTTTAAACGTATTTTCAGCCGCCGTTTGGCGGGTAAACGTGCAGGCGGGTGCAATCTTTTCTGCGTCCACCCACGATTGAGAAAATTCACTTCCAGGAGGTTCCACCGATGAAAAGCTTTTCTGCACAGCGTAAACGAACATGGTTATTTTTGTCTTTTGTATTGACCCTGGCGCTGCTCAGTGGTTGCGCCGGCCCGGCTCCCCAAAACAGCCCTACGCCGGGTGCCACTGTCCGCCCCACTTCGACGGTCTCACCCACCAGCCTGCCTACCGCCACCCCCAACGGGCGCGTGTCGCAGCTGGGGAAATACGAAGGTTATTCCCAGGCGCTGTATAGCGAATGGGTCAAGACGTCGCAATACGTCACGGTGCGGGATGGCACGAAATTAGCGGTGGACATTTACCACCCTGCTCAAGGCGGCAAAGCGGTGGATACCCCCTTGCCGGTGATCTGGACGCATACCCGTTATCATCGAGAGGAGATGGTGAACAACGAGCCATGGCTCCAAACCGTGTTGAAGCACGGCTATGTCATCGCCTCGGTGGATGTTCGAGGCAGCGGGGCTTCTTATGGAACCTTTCAGGGGCCGTTCTCGCCGGAAGAAACCCGCGACGCCTATGACATTACCGAGTGGCTGGCGGCGCAGCCCTGGTCGGACGGAAAGATTGGCATGTATGGCCGCTCTTACCTGGGCATGACCCAATACATGGCTGCCAGCGCGGCCCCGCCGCACTTGAAGGCCATCTTCCCCGAAATGGCTGCGTTTGACTTTTATTCTTTTTTTTATCCGGGCGGTGTGTTCCATGATAATTTTCTCCGCCACTGGGGGGATCTGGTGAAAATTTTGGACGCCACCGGCGTAGCCGTGGATGAAGATGCCGACGGGGCCATGTTACGAGAAGCGCGCAAGGAACATGCCGCCAACGTGGACGTGCTTGAAGCGGCTTCGTCTGTGCCTTACCGCGATAGTGTATTCAAAACAACGGGCGCTCTGTTCTATAACGTATATAACCCGGCGGTTTACCTGGAGCAAATCAAGCGTTCAGGGGTGGCGGTTTACCATTGGTCCGGGTGGTATGACATGTGGCCTCGGGATGCGCTTTTGTGGTACAGCAACCTGACGAACCCTCAAAAAATCGTCATCGGTCCGTGGGCGCATACGGGCTATGGGTCTCTTGATCTCGCCACGGAACAGTTGCGCTGGTATGACTACTGGCTCAAAGGGATTGACAATGGGGTGATGAGCGAAGCGCCCATTTACTACTACACCCTGGGCAGCGGGGCAAAACAAGGCTGGCATTCAGCCTGGCAGTGGCCGCTGCCCGATGAAAAGCGCACCAACTACTATTTCAGCGGCGAAAACGCCGGCAGTATACCATCTGTAAATGACGGGAGCCTCAGCCTGACTTCGCCTGCAACGACCCCCGCTATCGATGATTACCGTGTGAATTACTCTACTACGACAGGCATAGCCTCACGTTGGGTAAGTGGATATGGAGGACCATTTGTTATTCCTGAGATGTTTGTCCATGATCGTAAAGGGTTGACGTACACCACCCCGCCCTTGACTTCCGAGGTCGAGGTGACCGGCCATCCGGTTGTCCACCTTTGGGTCACATCCACTGCCAAAGACGGAGATTTCTTTGTGTACCTGGAAGATGTCACCCAAACCGAGGATACATACATCACAGAGGGCACACTGCGCGCCTCCCACCGCGCGCTATCCACAGCGCCCTATAACAACAACCTGGGACTGCCTTATCACCGCAGTTTTGCGCAGGATATCGCCGACTTTCCCAACCAGCCGGTTGAGCTGGTCTTCGACCTGCTGCCCACTTCTTATAGTTTTGGCGTGGGCCATCGGATTCGGATCACGATCACCTGCGCGGACAAGGATAATACCCTGACGCCACAGTTGGACCCGCCGCCCACGATCCACCTGTACCGCGAAGCCGGTCACGCCTCGTATATTGTGCTGCCCATCATTCCCAATCAGTGACGTCGGTCAGGCTTTGGTCTTTGTGTTGCAGGTCAACCCGTCCGCCGCAAGGCTGCCAAGAATCATCAAAACCACCTTTTCGCCGGACAGGAAAATAAAAAAAATTGACGAAAGGCGTACACAGGCATATACTTGAAGGATGGGCTTCAGTTGGAATGAAGAAAAGAACCAAATTCTTGGAATCGAAAGAGGAATTTCTTTCGAAAGAATTGTTGTCGCAATCGAAGAAGGACATCTCCTCGATGTATTGGAACACCCAAACAAGGAGAAATACCCAAACCAGTTCTTGTTGATCGTAGAAATTGAAGGGTATGCAATCTGTGTTCCGTCCGTTGAGGAAAGCAATGGCGACTTCTTTTTGAAAACACTGTTCCCAAGCAGGAAGTACACCAAACAATACCGACCGGAGAAAAAAGATGAATAGCAACGAAGAGAGTGAAATCATCAATTCCGTCGAAAACGGTGAATGGTCTTCTGTCAGCGACCTGGAGCGCATGAAAGAAAGGCTTGTTTCTGCCGCTTCTGCAACCGCGCTTAAAGATTACCGGATTAACGTCAGGATTTCCAAAAGAGATGTGGAAGCGCTAAAAACGAAGGCGTTGGAGGAAGGCATCCCGTATCAAACATTGGCGACAAGCATTCTGCACAAGTATGTTACGGGAAGAATGGTTGAAAAGAAAGAAAAAGTGGAAGCCTGAGACTCAACCCAAGCGCCAGAAATGGCGCTAAAAAAAGTCTCCCCCGTCCCGCCGCCGGCCGCTGAAAATAAAACAATTCGCCCCCGATCCTTTCACAAGAGTCGGGGGCGTCCCCATTCGGCGGTCAGCGCCGCCCTTTTTGCGGCTTTCTTTTTGTAGTATACTGCTCGAAACGGGCGGTACCCCTTGAAAAACATTCATTCAAACTTTGAGGAGGTTCTATGGCCAAGAAATTGGCAGTTGTAAACCAAACACGTCCAAGAATTACGAACCAGAACACCGTAGACCATGAAACCATATCGGGGCGCATATCGAAGAACACCACCTATCACACCGAAGAAATCTACAGCATCCTGCGCATGTATACCAGCGCGATCATCGAGGCCTTGCAGGCCGGTGAAACCGTCAAGATCGACGGGCTGCTGCTCCTGACGCCTAACATGAAGGTGGGCGGCGAAGTCGACCTGGGGCTGCGCGGCGACCGCGGGGCGATTGCCGCGTTGAACAACCCCACGTTGTGGACCGCCGATAAGATTGCCAACCATGCCAACCTGACCAAGAGCGTCGAAGAACTGGTGGCGCAGTGGAATAAAGACCACCCGGACGACGTGGTTACCGATTAACGTATCGCGCGCAGGGTTCCGCCCGCCTGCCGTAAAGACGCCGTGTTCATCCAATCGACACGGCGTCTTTTGATGCAAATCCTTGCTGGATGTGTGGTAAATCCTTATAGGATATCCGCCAAATCCTTATAGGAAACCGAACGAATCCTTATAGGATATCGGATGGATCCTTATAGGAAATCATCCAACGGCCATAAGTTGTCCAAGCCGCCGTTTGGTGGGTAGCGCGCAGTTGCGCCGCTATTTTCTAAAGTTAAGCTGGCTTCAAATCATATTGGCAAGTTCGTTTGCGCCAGGAAAGGTAAGGCGAAATCTGTCAAATTCAGTATAAACGTCTATTACCAAGTAAACTTGCACATGTTGAATATTTCGGCGTCAATCAAAATCAAATCTCGTATGAAAGGATGAAAAAATATGTTCAAGAAATTTGCACGTTCCATTTCTGCACTACTGTTGGTTTCAGTCATCTTTATCTTGCCGGTAATATTTTCATCTGGGTCAGGAGATCGACAAAGGCAGAGCAACAATCAGGGTGAAATTGATGCGCTTCTAAAAGCCTATGCCCAAGCGCTTGAGAAGGAAAAAATACATGGCTTAACCCAGGTAGCTCCTGAATCGAATAATGGGGAAACCCAGGTATTGACAGAGGCATCTCAAGCCAAAATGGATCGGCTTTGGGCCGAAACGGTAGCCAAAATCGATGTTTTGGAAGCGCGGCCGGAAGCAGAACGCCTTAAAACGATGGAAATGTTGCAAAAAGTTTCAGGGAACAAGCCTGTATATGTTTCCAGAGATTTATCGCCATACGACGCTGTTTCTGCGCTGGAAGAATATACCGCAGGCAAGTTTATCTACCAGGTTGATATTGCTTCCAGTCAAATCGTAAAAGTCTGGCTGCGGGATCAGAAAGATTACAGGGTCGATCCTGTATATTCCAGCGCCCAACTGGCCGATATGGCGAGAGCTTATGTAGCCGCCGTTTCACCGGGACTGAATCTTCAACAGATGACGTTTAATGTTTTTAACAAAGACAGGGAAGTTTATTTTTTCCGCTGGGAAGATACGACAGGTGGTCAACTTTTACATGGGATGTACCCTTTTGTGCAAGTGGCATACTCCCGGTCAGGGGATTTTCTGAACTTTGAAAATACCTTGCCATTTTCACGAACAGTAAACAATGGTTTAACAGAATGGTTTAATGTAAAAGATGCCTTTGCGATTGGCGTTAATGAGTATTATGCAAATGGTGGATCGCATTGGGCCTGGGAGGTGCAGCGTGCGCCATATTCGATTCAGAATAATGCCGGCTTTTGTTACACACAGGGAGCCTGGTGTACCCCCAAGAATTTCTATTACGCCAATTCGCCCAGCGGCAACAATACATATGTTGGAAGTCAACATCGGGGAAAGTGGATGCCTTCATCCACCATGCGCT
>JBARBA010000045.1:0-4266 GCA_049792555.1 Anaerolineales bacterium | reverse complement strand
GGATGGATAAACACAAAATCAAAGTTCCCAAAATGCGGGTGCGTGATGCTTGCGAAAACATTGTTGATTCTCCTTATATATGATGTAGTGCGATTTTAATAAACAACTGATTTGAAAAAATCTTTTTTCCAATACTTGCATTGATCTCTATCCTATAGGCAATCCTTCCAACGCGAAAATTTGTAAAGAATGCGCCAAAACCTTGCAAAATTGTTAGGCGGCCAAACCCTATTATGTTACATACTTCACAAAGCATCAAGGTCTGGAACTGAATTCAGGCGGGGCAGGTGATGGGGAAAACAACAAAACTGAAAATTCGGGTATCTGTTTCCCGGTACACTTTGCGATACAATTCAAAGTACACCATCCTGGGCTTTAAGACCCTCGAACAGGTCGAAGAAAACTGTGGGGCGCTGGAATTCGGCCCAGATGGCCGAAATCGACAAAAGCCTGGGGCGCGCATAGCGCGCCTTGTGGGCAAACAGCCAAGCGCAAAACAGTGAGGAGACACCGTGTCGAACATACTTTTTCCCTTACGTTGTCCGGGTTGTGACAAAGTCATCGGCGATTCTGATACATCGTGTCCGCATTGCGGGATGCAACTGGACGCGCCCCTTGAAAAATCGGAACTCGAAGCGCTGGCGCAACCCTGTTTGGAAAAGGCCCAAAAAGCGCTTGAAAGCGGCGGAAACCTGAAAGGCGCTTTGGATAATTGTGACCAGGCAATTGAATATACGCCTGAGTCAGCCGCGGCGCACAACCTGCGCGGACTGGTCCTGGACGCCAAGGGGAAACCCCAGGCAGCCATTCTGGCTTATCGGGAGGCCGTCAGGCTTGATTCCAATTTTGCGGAGGCGAAGGAAAATCTTGCGGATGCCGAAAGCCAGCCTCCTGCTGCAGTCTTGTCTCCTGCCCGGCCAAAGGCTGATCGGACAAAAAGTATCTTCATTGTTCTGGGGGTCGGGATGGGCCTGTGCGTGCTCGCAGGGTTGGCAGGGCTGGCGATCGTTTTATTCGTATTTGGGCGACCGTTCTTAACCCCCAAGCAAACCGTGCTATTTGAGCCGGATCGTTCAAAAGTAGCGACTGTGACCCCGGATGATTTGAAGAAGACGGTTGAGGTATTGAAGCAACGCTGGGCGGCGCTCGGATATGAATACCCCTCGGTTTCTTTTACGATCTCTGACCAGGGTCAGATCATCGCCCAAATACCAACCGATGTGGATGCCGGGCTGATTAAGCGCACAAAAGCATACGGGTTGGTGGAATTCGTCGATTTTGGAACCACACCGTTTATTGAGGGGGTAAGCGTCAATACGGATTTCAAATCCGATTATTACCCGTCCGCCGCCGGCGAAAAATGGCACACGATTATGACCAATAGCGAAATCAAATCGGCTGTTGTGGAAACATCTGCGGATAAACAATATGAGATCGGTTTTGTTCTCACCGCCAACGGCACAAAAACCCTTGCGGATTTTAGCAGCAAGCACGTTGGTCATTACCTGGGAATAGTCGTGGATAAAGTTGTTGTCTCTTGCCCAAGAATTTCCGGGGCAATTATGGACGGTTCCGGCGTGATTAATGGATCATTTACCAAAGAAACGGCCCAGGATTTGGCGTCCATTTTAAAGTCGCCGCCGTTGCCGATACCGCTCAAGTAAAGCAAGAGCCATTTTCATTCAGGAGAAAAGCATAAATGGTTATCGAATATCAGATTAAACGATTTGACCTGGTCAAAACTTATTTTTACAACCTGGGCCATTCAAGACGAACACAGTTAGCCGTTTTTGGCCTGGATGCCCTGGTTATCTTGATCTCTTTGTACCGCAGTTACCACAATCATGGCAACCTGGTCTTCTACGATTGGGCGGTTGCCATCATGATGGGGATTGGTTTTATTTTAGCGGTTCCCGCCTTAAGTTTTCTGACGGCCAAAACGCAAAAGAGAACGCTGTCGATTAATCAGGAAGGTATCGAAACCAAAATAGGTTCCCAGCAAGGAAAAATTGCCTGGAAGGCTGTGGACAGTGTTGTTGCAACCAAAGACCGTATTCTCATCACCGGCAAGAGCGCAAACGTTTTTACGATCCCGTCCGGCGCTTTTGCGAGCGATGACTTGCGCAATCAATTCATTGAACTGGTGACCCAATACCATGCCAATGCGCAATAAAGATTGCGAGTGTGCAGGGTCTGTTATTGCAAAAATTGAAGGAATTCCATTTTGAATAAAGCCGGGAGGCGCGCCCAGATGAGTGACCAAAGAAAAGAAATACGCAAGAAATTGATTGCATTTACGCCGGTCTACGATACCAACCAGAAAGCCCTGCTGGGCTACGTCAGGAATCTGAGTCTGCTGGGCTTGATGGTGGTCGGCGAAAAAACGGTGGAAATCAACACAGACAGGCTCCTGAAAATTGAATTTCCCGGAGACCTGCCTGATTTAACGTCCACGCAGGTTACGATCCCGGCCCGGGCGGTATGGTGCCGGCAGGACGAAGGCCTGAAATATTTCAACATCGGGTTTGAGTTTGCGCTGGTAACCCCTGAGCACGCAGCCATCTTCGAAGCGATCATGGCAAGATACCAGTTCCGCAAGGACATACCCAGTTGATGGATTTTGCTTCACAGCCAAAGCGGAAAAGGCCCTTAAAAAGAAACATCGCTCGAAACCGGCCCAGGTTCCAAGCGATGTTACAAGGAGAATGTACTGTTATTATGATCGATTAAGATAAGCCAAACCTGAATGAAGATTAAGAAGTGTATGAGAAGTTAGGGCTTCTTTCGCTTTTACCGGGAAAGATGAAAATCCATCCACAGATTACGCAGATTTTCGCAGATAAAATTTTTAAAAATTTGCGTACATCTGCGACATCGTGCCCGCAGGGTAAATCTGTGGATCAGCCCAGCGCCTGCAAAATCTCTTCCAGCGAAATCGGCCCCTCGCGCAGGATCACGGGATGGCTTTTGGTGCAGTCCACCACCGTGGAGGCTGTGCCGCCGGGCGTCGCGCCGCCGTCCAAAATCAGCGGGATGCGCCCGCCGAGTTGCGCCTCCACATCGGGCGACGTGGATGGGCTGGCCTGCCCCGAAATATTGGCCGAAGTCACCGCCAGCGGCCCCGTCAGCCGCAGCAAATCTTGCGTTGGGCCAAAATCGGGGATGCGCACTCCTACCGTTGACAGCGATGTGACCGCCTGGGGGATCGATGGATGGCGCGGCAGGATAATCGTCAGCGGCCCCGGCCAGAAACGCGCGGCCAGCTTTTCGGCCATCGGCGTTACACCGACCGTTACGCGCTCCAGTTGGCTGAAATCGCCGATCAAGAGCGGAATGGCCTTCTCCAGCCGGCGTTCCTTCACGTCATACAACATCGTCACCGCGCTCTCGTCGAACGCCATCGCGCCCAACCCGTAAACCGTATCGGTGGGGAAGGCTGCCACGCCGCCGTTGGTTAGTACGTTCAGCGCAGCTTCAAGCCCTCGAATATCATAGATTGATAGAATTTGAGTGTCCATGACATGGGTTATACCCCGAAACCCGGTCTAATCCATATTAATCATGTTTCAATGACCGCCAGCCGGTCGATCCCGGCCAAATCTTTTTTAATGTAAATGTCGGCGTCTGGGAAGGCTGCCCGCGCCAGGGCGCTGACCTCCGCTCCCTGCCGCTGCTCGATCTCAAGCAGGATCAGACTCCCCGTATCCGTTTTCGCCGTTAAAAGGGACAACAGCCGCCTGATGAGGCTCAACCCGTCCGGGCCGCCGTACAGGGCAAGGGTGGGTTCGTGCTTGTACACGTCCAGCCCGGTCAGCGTTTCGCCGGGGATGTAGGGCAGGTTGGCGGTAAAGACATCGACGATGGCTGGCAGGCCATCCTCGGGCAGCAGGTCGCACTCCACGAAGGTGATGCGATCCTCGACGCCGTGTTTTTCGGCGTTGCGCTGCGCCACCGCCAGGGCGGCGGGGGAAATGTCCGTCGCCACGATGCTGGCGCGGGGAACGTGGACGGCCAACGCAACGGGGATACAGCCAGAGCCGGTTCCCACGTCCACGAAACGGTAGGAAGCTTCGGGGTGAGTCCGAATCCAGCCGAGCGCGGTCTCCACCAGCAGTTCAGTCTCAGGGCGCGGGATCAGCACGTCGGGTGTGACGTCCAAATCCAATCCAAAAAATTCCCAATGACCGAGCACGTAGGGCAGGGGCGCGCCATCCTGCAGTTGGCGGATGGCCGTTTCGAGAGCGGCTTCCTGCTCAAGCGTTAAGC
>JBARBA010000044.1:0-2934 GCA_049792555.1 Anaerolineales bacterium | reverse complement strand
GACAGCAACACCGGCGAAAGAGGAAGCTGCCAATTCTCCCTTTGGCGCATTTTCGTTCGACGAGAAACAGGGCGACTCGCAGACCGGTAAGGCAGAAGACCAAAAAGCGGCTGACTCCGAGCCTACCCCGCCTGCGCCGCCTGCAACGGATAAAAAGCCGAAGAAAAAGAAGAAGAAATTGTTTGGCATGACCACCGGCCAATTGGTGACCGTCGCCATTTTCGTGGCGGTGGCGCTGGTCGCCATCATCGCCGTCGCCGTTTATTTTGTCATGAACAATGGCTAATCCCTTCCTGAGTATCGTCATCCCCGCGCATAACGAAGAACGCCGCCTGCCCAAAACCCTGGAGCAAGTGGTTGATTTTGTTAAAAAGCAATCCTACGAGAGTGAAGTGCTGGTGGTGGAAAACGCCAGCCGCGATCACACCCTGCAAATCGCGCAAGACTTCGCCGCGCGTTACCCGTTTATTCGCGTCATCTGTGAAGAACTGCCCGGCAAGGGGCGCGCCGTGTTGAAGGGCATGTTGGCCGCCACAGGCCAATACCGCTTCTTTGCCGACGCCGATTTTTCGATGCCGGTGGGCGAGATCAGCCGCTTTCTGCCGCCCGCCATCGACGCGCCGATTGTGATTGCCTCGCGCGAAGCGCCCGGCGCGGTGCGTTACCACGAGCCGATCTACCGCCACATCACCGGGCGCGTCTTCAACGGCATCATCCGCCTGCTGGTGCTGCACGACCTGGACGATACGCAGTGCGGCTTCAAGATGTTCCGCGCCGACGCCGCCCGCGAGCTTTTCCCGCGCCAGACGCTGATGGGCTGGTCGTTCGACGTGGAGCTGCTCTACATCGCCCGCCGTCGCGGCTACCCGATCCACGAGATAGGCGTGCCCTGGTACTACAACCCTGCGGGCAAGGTCAACGTGCTGCGCGATTCGTGGCGCATGTTCGTCGACCTGATCGCCATCCGCCGCAACGGGCAGACGGGGAAGTATGACTGATTTTCCCCGTAGGGCGACATTCATGTCGCCCTTGACCGGGGCGGCATCACCGCGCTTAGGCGTGGCGGGTGATCTGGACACGGAAAACACGGAAGAACACGGAAAAGACCCTAAAAAAACGGCTAAAGTCCGTGTATTCCGCGTAATCCGTGTCCCAATTGTTTTTTTGACCACCAGGGCAGCTTCGTGATGACACCCACACCACCCGGCCTGCATCTCGAACAATCCTTTTGGCAGCAAGGCTTTCAATTCATTGGGGGAATCGACGAAGCCGGACGCGGGGCCTGGGCCGGTCCCGTTTCGGCGGCGGTCGTGGTGCTCTCGAACGATCCCCAAATTGGGCTCACCTTATGCGGCGTGCGCGATTCGAAGCAGATGACGCCCCGACAGCGCGAGCGCTGGGCGCTGACGATTCAATCCGTTGCCCTGGCCTGGTCGGTGGGGATGGCTTCCGCCGCCGAGATCGACGACATCGGCATCCTGCCGGCCACGCGCACCGCCATGACGCGCGCCATCGACGGCCTGCCCCAACCCCCCGAACGCTTCCTGTTCGACTACATCCCCTGGAAAGACTGTCCCTACCTCGGCCAGCGGCTGGTGCGGGGCGAGAGCCAATCCCTGAGCATCGCCGCCGCCTCGGTGCTGGCCAAAACCGCCCGCGATGCGCTGATGCGCGACCTGGACGCGGAATATCCATACTATGGCTTTGCGCGGCATAAGGGCTACGGCACGGCCATGCACCGCGAGGCGATCCAGGCGCATGGGTTATGCTGCATTCATCGCAAGTCGTACAAGATAGAGGGAATAGAGAATAGAGAGTAGGGGGAATAGCGGCACCTTTTGCGCCGCGCACTTGGTCTACGGTGTAGCCCAGGTGTCGAGACCCACGCAACGCCCGCTACCCGGCGGCCCGGAATACCCCCAAGCGCAAAAGCACATTTCAATCATCTCAAGACACTGTTCAGTCACTTTAGAATCACTTCAAGACATCGTTCAGTCATCTTAAGACACAATATTTCGGGGAACTTGTTGCTACAAGGTGGTTTCGACACCTGTACTCCCGAAGGAACACCGGGACAGGTGTGCGTTCGGTGCAGTGTGCGGCGGAGGGATGGCACCGCTGCCTGCCCTTCGACAGGCTCAACCACCAGCTCATGACACATCTCAACCACCGACTATTGAGATGATACTTTCCTACGAATAAAATACGAGCACGGAATGATCCGTGCTCGTATTTTATCGTCCGCAGACAACCTGTTCAGCAGCGCGCGGCATTCTATCGGTTTGTTGGAATCTGCTACATCACCATCGGCCAAGGGGTTAGGGCGATTCAAGCGGATCATCTTTGCGCCAACTCGGATCGGGCGAGGCCATGATGTTGTAGCCGCTATCGACGTAGTGGATTTCGCCGGTGACGTGCGCCGACATGTCGGAGCACAGGTAGACAGCGGCGTTGCCCACGTCTTCGATGGTGATGTTCTCGCGCATGGGAGCCATATCGGCAAAGTTGCGGTGCATGTCACGGAAGCCGACGATACCCATGGCCGCCAGCGTGCGCAGCGGCCCGGCAGAAATTGCGTTGACGCGGATACCCTGCGGGCCAAAATCCCGCGCCAGGTAACGGGTGGATGCTTCGAGCGCGGCCTTGGCCACGCCCATCACGTTGTAGTTGGGCGCCACCTTGACCGAGCCGTAATACGTCAGCGTCAGCAGCGCCCCGCCGCGGCGCAGGAGCGGCTGGAAGGCGCGCGCCAGCCCGACGAACGAGTAAACGCTGATGTCCAGGGCCAGGTGGAACCCGGCGCGGCTGGTGTTGTAGAAATTGCCCTGCAGTTCGTCCTTGTTGGCAAAGCCAATCGAATGGATCAGAATATCAATCTGCCCAAAGTGTTTGGCGGCTTTCTCGGCCACGGCTGCGATCTGTTCGTCGCTGGCA
>JBARBA010000043.1:0-1568 GCA_049792555.1 Anaerolineales bacterium | reverse complement strand
TTTACTATGCGGTGTTGGCGAAGCTCGGTGTGCTCTCGATCGGATCGCTCGATCAAATGTTGGCCGATCCGCAGGCGATTGACCACGTGTGGATTGCGGGCCGGGTCTTCGTTCTGCTGGCGGCGGCGATATCTGCGCTGTTGTTTTATTTTATGCTCGTTGAATTTGCGCCGCCGCCAATCGCCTTGCTTGGGCTTATCATCTACTTGTTCAGTCCCGCGACCATCATGTACTCGCAGGTCTTGAAGCCGCATTGGTACGCGCTTGTGTTCGGCAATGCGGCGCTGCTGATCCTGGCCCGCGCCTTTGTTCGAATGCACGTCTCACGCGCGAGCGAAATCGCGCTAGGTGTCGTCTTAGGGCTGGCGGTCGGATCGGTGTCCACTTTCGCCTTGTTTGCAATTCTTGTCTGGGGCGCAATGCTGTACCTCTATTGGCGTAGCGGCATGCATTGGCGGACCCTCTTCCTCGTGCCGGCGGTCGCGATTGCCGTGTGGCTTGTCACCAATCCCTATTATATTCTCGATCGGCAGGCGCTGATGGACGAGGTCGCCGCGCATCCCGAGGCGTATGCGCCGCGTCTCAGCTTTGATGTGTTGCTCTCATATCTACACAATTCAATCTTGCCGGGGTTCGGCGTTGTCTTGATCTTGATATTTTCAGTCGTTGTTATCCACGATCTGGTGCGCCCGGCCTCCATCGGCGTCCGATTGTTGGGCCTCGGGATCATCATTCCCATCGTCGCCATGGCAGCGCTTATGGCGCCGGTACAGGATACGTATGCGAACTTTCGTTACGTCGCGTATGACTTACCGTTGATGATCGTATTTCTGGCCGTTCAGCCGCTGCAATACCGGAAAATAATGTTGGCTATTGTGGCGGCGGGTGCGATCGTTCAGGCCACCCCGTTGAAACTCGCCTATTTCGACGAAAACAGCGACACCAATTCCACGCGCTTCGCTGCGGCTGCATGGGTCGACTCGCATGTGCCGCAGGATGCCACTGTATGTATTTCCAGGGAGACGGCGCCTTATAGCGTGCCGCCGTTCAGACTCGATCGTTACAAGATCAATCCGCCCGATTGCGAATGGCGGGTTCAAATCGAAGGGCTCATCCAAAACGAACTCGCCAGCGACCGTTGGTCGATTGCGCGCCAGTTCCGTCCTCGCCTGTCGCCTGCGGTTTTCCCGCTCGTGTGGGGAAACATCAATCCAAAGATAACGATCTACCGGAAGCGCGATAGTTGAGGCGCGATGATGTGCGGTGGTGACCGGAGGCGGGGACGTCATTGACTTCCCGGCTTTGGAACGCCGCGCTTGTGCCTGCGCGCCAATGGCGATATGTGACTTGTCGGCCTTAGCTCCCTTCGTCTAGCGGCCCAGGACGTCGCCCTCTCACGGCGAAAACAGGGGTTCGAGTCCCCTAGGGAGCGCCAATGATTTCAATGGCTTATAGGAAATTCGAAGAGGCTACGGGGCATAATCTCCAAATTTTCTCCAATGGTGCTTATGTTGATCGAGCGACGGTACACTCAGTTCGAATAGAGCTCCCTCCGCCGACAGATTGCG
>JBARBA010000042.1:0-1502 GCA_049792555.1 Anaerolineales bacterium | reverse complement strand
GCACCAACTGGGGGGCAATTGCGTTCCAGCGCATAATCGGCCCTGCGATGAGTTGGGGAAAAAAGAAAATGTAAAGTGCCACATCCCGGGGATCCCTGGCTGCAGGCCACTTGTGCCGGTAGATGTCCACTACATACGATAAAGCGTGAAATGTAAAAAAGGAGATGCCGATGGGAAGGGCAACGTGGGGAATCGGAATCGTCATTAAGCCACCGATACTTAACAGACTGTTCAACGTGTGAACGACAAGGCCGACGTACTTGAAGAACGCCAAAAAACCTACATTAACAATGACGGCTACAGCGACAGCTAATCTGCGCTCAGTCAGCCGGCGACAGCGTTCGACCCACAAACCAAGGCCGTAGTTCAGCAGGGTTGACGCAAGCAACAGCAAAATGAAGCCAATTTCGCCCCATGCGTAGAAAAGAACACTTACGAGCAGCAGCCAACCATTTCGCGTGCGCAAGCCGGGCAAGACCAAATAAATGGTCAATACCACTGGCAAAAACAAAAAGAGAAACAGGGGTGAACTAAAAACCATAATGAGAATCAAGACTTGAACTGACCGTAAAGCGCTCCAGCATGGCTAGTGATACTTGACCTGCGGTATTTCAGGGATCTCCACGTTGAAGCCACTGATGATGCTCGGATGCCCATGCAGATTTTTTGAAATCGTATGCTGTGGGCGATTATTCGCAATCGCAAATATTGGCCGGTGTTAGTGTTGCTGGCTTGAATCCCCTGGCGTAGATGCGAAGCATTGTCGCAAACTCTGCGTGTCTCAGATGCAAAGAAATTGTGTCCCACTTCTGGTCAAGAGAATCCGCTTCGCTTTTGCAGCAAAGACCTCGTCAACAAAAATCTTTTGGCAAGAAAACCCTGTATTTACGCGGTGAACCCGACAAACATTGTGTAACTATTATTGTGCCGCCCAAGTCATACCTGCTCCATGGCTATCTAATTGGTATGCAGTGTAATATAGCATAATCTGTGATTCTTCCTCCACACAGCAGGTTATCTAAATCTTTTTCGGATAATTCCGTCCTGGTCTCAACCTCCAAATCTACAACCCAAGACACGGCATTTCATGCAGAACTTGCTCTCCGTGAATCACTTCCAGCCCTGATAGAACGTAAAAAGGCCCGAAACAGACAGCTTCGGGCCCTGCAATCGATTGCCGAATGGATTAGGGCAGGATGTGCGCCGGGGTGACCGTGGCGCTCAACGAACACGTCGGGGAATTGCCCACCGTGGATTCGGTGTAGGTGCCGCCCGCCGGACATGGCGGAATGCTGCCATTGGCATTGAGTTTGATGTACGGCGTCAGATCCGTTGGATAGCTGATGGCGTCGCCGGTCTTTTTGCCCCGTTCCAAGGCGAATTCCTGGGCGGAAGCATCAATCTGGCGCAGATTGTTGATGCAAGCATTGGCTTGCGAAGTGGCGCGGGCCTTCACGAAGTTGGGAATGGCGATGGCTGCCAGCAGGCCGATAATGGCCACG
>JBARBA010000041.1:0-2297 GCA_049792555.1 Anaerolineales bacterium | reverse complement strand
ACGCCACGTCGTCGCTCAACAAAGCCATCCAGGCCAAAGACGCTCCCCTGGCCGACGTCTTCTACGGCGTCGACAACCTCATCCTTCCGCGCGCCCTCGACGCCGGCATCTTCGAGGCGTATGCCTCGCCGCTGCTGTCCAACGTCCCTGCCGAGTTCCAACTTGACCCGAAAAACCGCGCCCTGCCGGTGGACTACGGCGACGTGTGCGTCAACTACTCCAAAAGCTTCTTCGACAAAAACAATCTGGCTGTCCCGGCTTCGCTCGACGACCTGAAGAAACCCGAATACAAAGGGATGCTGGTCGTGGAAAACCCGGCCAACTCATCACCCGGCCTGGCCTTCCTGCTGGCGACCATCGCCCAGTACGGCGACCCCGGCTACCTCGATTACTGGAAAGCGCTCAAAGCCAACGGCCTCGTCGTGGTCGAAGACTGGCAAGCGGCCTATTACACCGACTTTAGCGACGCCTCCGCCGGGGTCGGGCAAGGGCCCCAGCCGATGGTCGTCTCGTATGCTTCCAGCCCCGCCGCCGAAATCGTCTTTTCCCCCAAGCCGCTGGTGGACTCCCCGATCAGGGCGATCACGGCTGCGGGCACTTGCTTCCGGCAGGTGGAATTTGTCGGCATCCTGAAAGGCACGAAGAACCGCGCCATGGCCGAGAAATTTGTCGATTTCATGCTGGATACAACCTTCCAGGAAGACATGCCGATCAATATGCTCGTTTACCCGGTCAACACCCAGGCCAAACTACCCACCATCTTTCGCCGGTACGCCCCAGTCGCCGTCAAACCCGCCGTCGCTCCCGCCAACCTGGAAACCATGCGCGACACCTGGATCAATGCCTGGACGCAGGCGATTTTTCACTAACCTTTTTCTCTACGGAATACGCGCTACGCAATACGTGTTGCGTAGCGCGTATTCCGTAAAAACTGTGCTGGTCAAGAGCATGGCGAACACCTTTTCCACCGCCGAACACACAGAGAACGCAGAGAGAAATAAGAGCAAAACTTCGTGTCTTCGTGCCTTTGTGGTTAAAGGTTTTTGTCCGTTATGCATCTGACCAAGACAGTATCCCGTAAAAACCCATTCTTGACTCGCTCCCGCATTCTCACCTGGCTGGCCCCACTCGTTTTCCTGGGGCTGTTTTTTTTCCTGCCCTTCGCGCGCATTTTGGCGCTGGGGCTGGATTTTTCCTCGCTGCCCGCCGGTTTTTTCCCTGACACGTTCGGCGTTTTGGGGTTTACGTTTTACCAGGCGGCGCTCTCCACGCTGCTGACGCTGCTGCTCGGCCTGCCGCTGGCATATCTCTTTGCGCGGTATGACTTCCCCGGTAAATCTGCCTTGCGCGCGCTGACCGCCGTCCCGTTCATGCTGCCGACGGTGGTGGTGGCGGCTGGATTTAATGCGCTGCTTGGTCCGCGCGGGTGGGTCAACCTGTTCCTGGCAAACACAGCGATTTCACCCGTCGTCTTTGTCGGCACATTGGGGGCCATTCTCGCCGCCCATGTTTTCTACAACACGACGATCGTCATCCGTCTCGTGGGCAACGCCTGGGGGACGCTGGACTCCCGTTTAACCGACGCAGCCCGCTCGCTGGGAGCCGGCCCGTTTCAGACGCTACTGCGCGTGACCCTGCCGCTGCTGCGCCCGTCGATATTGGCCGCCAGCCTGTTGGTCTTCCTGTTCGATTTCACCAGTTACGGCGTTATTTTGCTGCTGGGCGGCCCGAAGTTTTCCACGCTCGAAGTGCAGATTTACATCCAGGCGCTGTATATGCTCAACCTGCCGGCGGCTGCGCTGCTCTCGTTAATCCAACTGCTGTGTACGCTGGCCTTTTCGACGCTTTACAGCCGCTACGCCAGCCGCGCCGTGACGCCGCTCAAACCGCGCGCCGCCTGGAGCAACCTGCGCCCGGCCAAAAAACGCGCCGAGAAGTTCTTCCTGGCGGCCATGCTGACCGTCTTGCTGGCGTTTTTTGCCCTGCCGATGCTGGCGCTGCCCGTCCGCTCGGTGACGCGGCTCGAAGCGGACCGCGCCCAAAGCGCGGCGACAACTCCAGGGCTGACAACGGCCTTTTATAGCGAGCTTTTTATCAACCGGCGCGACTCGTTGTTTTACGTGCCGCCGGTGCAGGCGGCGGCCAACTCGCTGATGTATGCGGGGCTGACGGTGCTGCTTTCACTGCTGCTGGGTTTCCCGGCGGCGATGGCCCTGGCGCGTCCCGGCAGGTTCGAAAAGTGGATCGACCCTTTCCTGATGCTGCCGTTGGGCGCGTCGGCGGTGACGCTTGGGCTG
>JBARBA010000040.1:0-4822 GCA_049792555.1 Anaerolineales bacterium | reverse complement strand
CCCGAAGGGACACCGGGACAGGTGTGCGTTCGATGCAGTGTACGGCGGCGGGATAGCACCGCCGCCTACTCAACCACCAAATATTGAGAAGTTACGATCCTGCTGTACTGCTAGGAGATGACAACATGGAAAAAACCTTCAAGAGCATTTTCCAAGGAATGCCTGTTTTGGTGACGGGGCACACAGGATTCAAGGGTTCCTGGCTCAGCATTTGGTTAAACGAGTTGGGGGCTAAAGTAATCGGCTATAGTTCAGATGTACCAACCATTCCAAGCAACTTTGTAGCTTCGCACTTGGCCCAACAAATTGTTGATATACGAGACGATGTTCGAAATTTAGATGGACTTTGCAAAACCATTCAAGAATATAAACCCCAAGTTGTTTTCCATCTGGCTGCTCAAGCAATTGTGCGGGAATCTTACGCACATCCCAAAGAGACATTTGACACGAACGTTGGGGGAACCGTCAACGTCTTGGAGGCGATCCGGCAAACGAACTCGGTTAGGGCAGCAGTTCTCATTACGACTGACAAATGCTATGAGAACCGGGAATGGATTTGGGGATACCGGGAGATTGATGGCTTAGGCGGATATGATCCATATAGCGCCAGCAAGGCAATGGCTGAACTTGCAATATCCGCCTACCGCCAGTCTTTCTTTCCTCCAGACAAATATAGTGAGCATAAGGTTGCAATAGCCTCCACTCGCGCAGGGAATGTGATCGGCGGTGGCGATTGGGCGAAGGATCGGATATTATCAGATTGTGTGCGAGCGTTAAGCGCAAGCCAACCAATATCCATTCGCAATCCTAATTCAGTGAGACCCTGGCAATTTGTACTCGAACCGTTAAGTGGTTATCTATGGCTGGCTGTAAAACTTCTTGAAGATGGCTCATCATTCGCCGAAGCCTGGAATTTTGGTCCGTCTGAACAGGCGTCAACCAGTGTCAAGGAGTTGGTGCAAAAATTGATAGAGCTTTGGGGGAGCGGTGAATGGCATGATACTGGTTCCGGGCAAACACTCCACGAGACAAATATCTTGCGGCTCAATTGCGAGAAAGCCGCCAGCCGTCTTGGCTGGCGACCGACTTACGCCTGGAAGGAAGCTTTGAACGAAACGGCTGATTGGTTCAAGCAATACTACGCCAATCCATCCAATGCCGATATGTACGCCCTCGCTGTTCAGCAGATTGTGAAGTATTTAGATCGCGCTCGCGAAATGGGCATGGTTTGGACATTGTGACATACCGGGCAAACTATCGTGTCCGATAATTTGAGTCATAAGAGGCGCTATGGATCAACTTGGGTTGCTGGCAAAACGGGATATTTTTGGAATTATCTTACCGGGCATCATCGTCGTTCTGGTTATTACGTTCGTTGCCTTAGGAACACTGAACCTATTGGGTGTACCGATTGATCTAGCAAGCTTGTCGAGTCAACAATTTCTATTGTCTCTGTTGCTCTTCGTAGTGGCCTATCTTGTCGGTAATTTATTGAGATTAGTTGCGTCAGATAAAGCGGATGAAAAATCGGGAAAGAAGTCTCTCAAGGAATGGGAAAAAGTATTTCCTGTCCAATTTGAAAAGAATGCCGGGGAATATGACAAATGTCATGCTGAACTTGCAATGGGGAATGACGTATTATCTGTTCCAGAAGGTTTCGATGATTGGCTCTGGCGGAAAGACCAATTTCCTTATGCAGTATGGCAGAACAGAAAATGGCAGGTCCAGGGTTTTCGTGAAGTGCTAAATTTCTATCGCGAGAATTACAAAACAGGCATGTGGCCAAATAACGGCGCATTCCCGAAAAGCTTTTTCAATTATTGCAAGCTGGTTATTGCCAAAAGCAATAAAGAGCTAACAGATGAAGTGAACTCGGCGGAGGGGCTTACACGATTCCTTGCTGGCACGGTAGAAGCCTTGCGAATATCGAAATGGTTATTCATCGCTTTCCTGCTGCTGCATGTGCTTTTCGCTTTTGTTGTGTGGCTTTTCCATCTTCCGCTCGCGCCAGATATGTTAAAGTGGCAAATTCAGGGTGTTTATTTTTGTCTCGCCACAATCTCCATATTTGCACTGTTATGGATACAACAGCAGATCATAAGTCATTTCAGATTCGTGCGGCTCAAAGAAGCCGAGACTGTTTACAACGCTTTCTATCTTTGCGCTGGGTCAAATCCGCCCAGTTCCGGTCTGCGGGGCAATTTTCCATCCCACCGCCAGCCGCACCGCAACGGCCATCAAAAAATCGGCGAGTCTTGAGGACCGTCGGGTTTATCTCACTCCATTGGGCGTGGTTAGGCGCTTTCGGCTTGCGCACTCCGCCCTACAAAAAAAACGGCGCATATGCGCCGTTTTTGCTTTTCATTTTCCTGTTCAGTCGTCCAGCCGCTGGTTCTTCAAGGCCAGAATATCCACCTGGTTGCGGTTGAACAAAACCGCCGGGCTTTCCACCCTGAGCGCCGGCAGCAGGATGGCCGTGATGACCGCGTTGTACATCGGGACGAAGTCGCGGGTGCCCTCCACCATGATGGTCGAGAAGTCAAAGCGGCCGGCCCATTCCAGCGTGCCGTCCAACTCATAGACAGGGGTGGTGATACGCAACGGGAATTCCGTCAGGCGCACATACCCGCCGCGCGCCAGCGCCTGCGGACCGAGGTCCTCGCGCCGGGCCAGGCTGATCGCAAAAATGTGCGATTTGACGATACGCACCACTTCATAATGATCGACAAGCTTGCTGGGCATGTGCGCGCGCGCCATGCGCGCATCCAGGATTTCCATGAACGAGGTGGTCGGGTCATTGACCAATCCCATGATGCCGGTGTTGGGCACCATGGTCTTGCCGACAATGCGATAACTCGGCGTGAAAAAATCTGCCGAGATGACGCGGTGTGTCATGGAAGGAGCATCGAAAGCCATGGGAGTTTACTCGCTCGAACTGGGTCGGTTTGGCTGCCGCTTGCCGCCAAGCACCCGGCGACGCGGTTTCGAACGGATGGTGGTCTGACCGGCGTTGGGGCTGAGCAAGGTCGTCAGCCAATTGACGGCGCGGTCGTCGTATTCGCGTTTTCCGCACACGTCGCAGATCCAGGCGGGGAAACCCGGCACGGTAACAAGTTCCTCGTCCAGCCAGGTGAAATAGGTAATATAACTCAGGCGCATCATACCGGCCTGACATTCATTACACGGGAAGACGGGCAATTCATATTTACCGAGTGTTTCTTCGTTCATGCCGCTGCTCCCTGCAATGCTGCCTGCAAAATGGACGCGCCTGCGCTGGTGCCCAGGCGGTTGGCTCCGGCAGTAATCATCGCCCAGGCATTTTCCAGCGTGCGGATGCCGCCGGAGGCCTTCACGCCCATCTGCGCGCCGACCAGGCGGCGCAGCAGCGCAACATCTTCAACCGTCGCTCCGCCCGGCCCAAAGCCGGTGGAGGTCTTTACAAAATCGGCCCCGGCAGCTTTGGCTGCCAGGCAGCCCAGAATCTTTTCGCGCCGGGTGAGCAGCGCCGTTTCGAGGATCACTTTTACGATGGCCCTGCCTGCCGCCGCATCGACAACCGCCTGCACATCCTGGAATGCCAGGGAAATGTCTTCGTCCTTGAGCGCGCCAATATTGATGACCATGTCGATTTCGGCAGCGCCTTTTTCAACCAGGCTGCGCGTTTCCTGCGCTTTCAGTTCAGGCAGGTTTGCGCCGAAAGGAAAAGCAACCACCGCACACACCCTGGTCTGACAACCGACCAGCAAACCGGCTGCCAACGGCGCATAAGACGGGTTGACGCATACACTGGCAAAGCGCAACTCGCGCGCCTGCGCGCATAAGCTGCGCACTTCATCGCCGGTCGCTTCAGGCTTGAGCAGGGTCTGGTCAATCCAGCCAGCCAAATCCGCGCCCACCGGGACATGGAAAGGCGGCGGAACAGGCGGGAGCGTATGCTCATATTCATCCGCCAGAGACAGAATTTCGTCCAACGTCAGATTCATTGGCTCGACTGAAGCAGGTCGGGATGCTGGACGAGGATCAGGTCCTTAAGCGGCCAGTAGATGACAATTGCCCTGCCAATGATCTGATCAAATGGCACGAACCCCCACTGGTGTGAATCAGACGAATTGTTGCGGTTGTCACCCAGCACGAATAATTGGTTGTCGGGCACGGTCCATTCACCCGAATACGAAGGAGCGGCATTAATGTAGTTTTCTTTTAATTGGATGTCATTTACATAAATGCTGCCGTTCTCCGCCTTGATATGGTCTCCGGGCAGGCCAATGATCCGTTTGATCAGGTCTTCCTGCTGCTGCCCGGATGGGTGGTGGAAAACGATAATATCGCCGCGCTCGTGCGGACCGATGCGGTACGCCAGCCGGTTGACCAACACAAATTCACCGTCTTGCAGTGTGGGGACCATGCTGAATCCTTCCACACGCACACGCGCTGAAAGCGCATTAATCGACAGGAATAAGATCGCTGCCAGTAAGATTGTTTCCAGCACATCCAAGACAAATCGCACCCATGCGCTGGATAATTTTTCTGTTTCGTCGAGTGCAATATTTTCAGTTGTTAGTTCTTCCAAGATAGCCTCCGTGATGACAAGGATTATAAATCCCCTTGCATCCCTCCGCAAGGATAACATACTTACAAGGATGTTATGGGGTTTTCCTCACACCACTCGTCCACACATATTCTATCCGGTCCTTCTTCGGGCGGCGCGAAGCCGCCGGGCCGGTATAGTTCTCCAGAAAAGTTTTTTCCACGTGAACCAAGAACTCATCCACAGATTTACCCTACGGGCACGATGTCGCCGATTTCCGCACACCTGTCCCGG
>JBARBA010000039.1:0-2957 GCA_049792555.1 Anaerolineales bacterium | reverse complement strand
AAACCCCTTAAAAAACTAGCAGAATCCGTGCAACTCCGTGTAATCCGTGTCCAAATCGTTCTTTTTGTGCCTTCAAAAGGTCTCCACAGTTAAGTGCGGTCTCACCCCGTTTAGTAATAAACTTCCTTAACGATCTTCAAATACATAAACGACTCGCTCTGATGCACCCCTTCGATCTGGTACAGCCGTTCGGCCAGGAACTGTAACAAGTGCGCATGGCTGCGGCAGACGACTTCGGCCAGGATATCGTATTTTCCGGTGGTGACAACCAGGTAGAGCACCTCCTCCAGCGCAGCAACCTGGTCGGCAATTTCGAGCAACCTGCTGCCATCCACGCGCAGGCCGATCATGGCTACGGTGGACATGCCCATGCGCAGCGGGTTGGTGACGGCCACCACTTTCAAAATGCCCAACTCGACCAGGCGGTTGTAGCGAATGCGGATCATGCCCGGGGAAACCTGCAATTGGTGGGCAATATGCACAAATGCCACGCGCCCATCCTGGCGCAGCGCATCGATAATGAACTGGTCAATCTTATCCAGCGGTTCGGGGCGCAAATTGTCGTTACTATTTTGTATGTCCATATGTATCCATTCCACCAAACTTAGCTGCCCGCAGAGTCTTTCGACAAAACGGCGGCAGGGATGCGCCACTGGAAAACATCTTTGATCACCAGCGGCACAATCGAAATCGTCGTCTTGCGCACGCCCGGAACCTTGCCGATCACTTCGGTCACAAAGCCATATACTTCGGCGGTGTCGCGCCCCAACACCTGCATACTGACGTCCGTCTCGCCGATGGAACAGGCCACGTAACTGACGTTTTCAAAAGCCGCCATTTTGCGCGCCACATCCAGGATCGAATCAGCCTCCACTTCGAGCCAGACATCGGCCACCACATCCATGCCCAGCGCTTTGGGGTTGACAATGGCGCTGACCGTGATGACGTTCTTCTCGATCAGATTGCCAATCCGGTAGCGCACCATCCGCTCCGAGGCGTCCCCGATGCAACGGGCAATCTCGGCGGCCTGCATCCGCCCGTCTTCCATCAACAAATTTACGATTTGCCGGTCAATGCTGTCGATTTTATACATGCTTTCGGGTTCCCTTTCGGTTTACAATGGGATGATACTTTCGGACTCAGGTTAAGTCAACAATGGAGATTAAATAATCATGGAAACCAAACCCGATACGATCAAAGTCAACACCTCGCAGCGCGAGGAAATCCAGGCCACATACGCCGACCTGATGGTGACCGTCAAAGGCTCGTCGCTGATCGGCGGAGACGCGGCCTTGAAGAAAGCCAAAGAAGTCAGCCAGTTGGTAGACGAGTTGACCGGCTTCGGGCTGCCGGCGGAAGCCATCCACCTGCAATCGGTTTACGCCGAAGCCTCGAACGGGGCGCTGCTGCGCTCGTCCAGCGCCATCTACCGGCTGCGCATCCGCTGCGAAAAGCTGGAGCAGTTTGCCGATTTACTGGGCATCATTACCAGCCAGAAAAACGCCACGTTCGAGCGCGTCGAGTGGAAATACCCCGACGAAGCCGCCCAGGAAAGGGCGCTCGAAAAAGCTTTGAGCAAGGCCGAGGTCAAAGCGAGCAGAATTGCTGCGGCGTTGGGCGTGAAGCTGCTGGGCGTCTACAACCTGAGCGAAAACGCCTTCGACCAGGAGCAAGCGCCCAGGCCGGCGATGATGTTTGCGGCCCAGCCCCAAGCCCGCGGCATGGGCGCCGCCCCGCAGGTCGACCTGGGCATGGACATCCAGCACAGCAAAATTGTGGAAGTGCGCATTGAGATCGAGTATCGGGTTTCAGGGTTCGCGGTTTGAAATATACCTGGCTGCTCTTCGACGCAGACGATACCCTGTTCGATTTCCCCAAGTCTTCGGCCAATGCCCTGCAACGGACGTTGGCGCAATGCAGCCTGCCCTTCGAACCGCAGTTCACCGCCCTGTATTGGCGTTTCAACCAACGGGTTTGGGAGGAATTCGAGCGCGCTGAAATCACCTCGCAGGAACTGCGCGTCAAGCGCTTCCGCCTGTTCTTCGACGAAACCCGCTTAAACGGCGACCCGCAAACGGTCAGCCCGCTTTATTTGCGGAACCTGGCCCTGGGCGTGGACCTGATCGAGGACGCCGAAGAAGTCGTCCGCTCCCTGGAAGGTCGCTATCGCCTGGCGCTGGTCACCAACGGGCTGAAAGAAGTCCAGCGTCCCAGGCTGGCAGGTTCCGCGCTGAGGGATTGCTTCGAGCAAGTCTTCATCTCCGAGGAAATCGGCGCAGCCAAACCCTCCCGCGCCTATTTCGACGCCGTTTTCCGTGAGATCGGCCAGCCGCCCAAAGAATCCGTGCTGCTCATCGGCGACAGCCTGACTTCGGACATGCGGGGCGGCCTGGAGTATGGCATCGATACCTGCTGGTACAACCCAAAAGGAAAGACAACAGAACTGCCGGTGACATACAAGATTTCCAAACTCATCGAACTCCATCCAATTCTTGAAAAGATTGAAGGTTGATGAAAAAGTCCCCACAACAAGAGCACGGCTTGTGCCCATCAAGGCAGGCGGGTCTGGATGGGGTCGTCCTATAATCATCTCATAATCATCTCATATCCATCCTATATCGACTCTCCGACCGGTCTCGACCAGCGCCCGCGTCGGGACAAGCCGCCTGCGCCGAACGGCGAGACTTGCCGGTAAAACGCCGCCGGGGATTACACCTGTCCCGGCCTCCCTTCGGGAGGGGGGCGCGGTTCGATTCTTACAATTTTGAGACGAATGCCCTGACGTCAAGAAAGCCCTGGTGGGCAAAGGCGCAATCTTTGCGCCAAACCGTCTCAGGCGGTTTTTTAAATCACGCAGGCGATTCAGCCAAATCGCGCAGGCGATTTTAAAAACCACGCAGGCGATTTTGGCGCACAAAAACGCCCGGCGCAAGGCCCGGCGTTTGGCTCCTGTTGGG
>JBARBA010000038.1:0-7823 GCA_049792555.1 Anaerolineales bacterium | reverse complement strand
ATCATCTCAATCATCGTGACTGCTCAGGCTCTTGCCTGTTATGGCTCAAATAGAACGCGGATAACGCTGATGTTGCGGATTCACGCGGATTTCTTAAGGTTTTATCCGCGAAAATCAGATCAATCCGCCGAATCCGCGTTCTATTTCTTGGCGGCTGAGAAGTTACAAATACTGAGATGATACGGAAGGGCGTTATTTTTTCAAGCCATACTGAATATACATGATCTGGTCGCGCAGTTCCGCCGCGGCTTTGGCGGGACTTTCTGCCCGCGAAATGCCGCGCGAAACCGGGATCAACATGCCCTTGCCGTCTGGGCGCAGACCGGCTTTGAGCGCCGCTTCCAGGTCGCCGCCCTGCGCCCCGACGCCGGGCGACAAAAACCACAGGCGGGGCGCAGCCAACCGGACGCGCGCCAGCGCATCGAGCTGCGTCGCCCCGACCACCAGGCCGATGTTGTTTTGGGTGTTCCATTGTTGGGCCAGCATGGCAACGTGTTCGTACAAATACATTGACCGTTGACCATCGACCGTTGACCGTGAAACACCATCCACTGTCCACCGTCCACCGTCTATCGTCAGGTCTTGCAAATCGCCCGCCCCCGGGTTGGACGTTTTGCACAGCAGGAAGACGCCCTTCTCGTGATTGGCGATGAACGGATCGATGGAGTCCTTGCCGAGGTAGGGACTGAGCGTGATGCAGTGTGTACCCAGCGTCTCGAATGCCGATCGGGCATAGGCTTCCGCCGTCGAGGCGATGTCGCCGCGTTTGGCGTCGAGGATCACCGGGATCATCGAGCCGCGCCGGGCCGATTCGGCGGCGACGGCGGCGACCACCTGCTTGAGCGCGTCCCAGCCCTCGGCCCCAAACTGCTCAAAGAAGGCGGCGTTGGGCTTGAAAGCCGCAGCGTAAGACGCAGTCTGTTTAACGAGGTTCACGCAAAAGTCCAGGGCGGCTGCGGCGGTGGGTTCGGGCAGGTCGTTTACGTGCGGGTCCAGTCCCACGCATAAGAGCGAGGATGAATCGTCCACACGTCTTTCCAAAAAGGTGAAAAAAGATTCCATAGGTCTCCCAAACGTATTGCGTATTGCGTAGAACGTAAAGACCATTACGCAATACGCAATACGTTTTAAGCTTTACCCAACACCATCGCCAGCAGCGCCATGCGCACATACAAACCGTATTCCATCTCGCGGAAGTAGGCGGCGCGCGGGTCGTCGTCGAAATCGACCGAAATCTCGCCGACGCGCGGCAGCGGGTGCATGACGATCATCTTTTGTTTGGCGGCCTTCATGATTTCGGGTTCGATCACAAACGCGCCCTTGACGCTCTCGTAAACGGCTATATCTTCGAAGCGCTCTTTCTGGACGCGCGTCACGTACAGCACGTCGCTTTCGGGCAACACCTTTTCGAGCGAAGTGTATTCGGTCTGCGAAATGTTCTTTTCCTTGAGTTCGGCCACGATCTCGGCGGGCATGCGCAGGATTTCAGGCGAGACGTAGTTGAGTTTGGCGTTGAACATCGCCAGCAAGCGGCTGAGCGAATGGACGGTGCGCCCATATTTGAGATCGCCCAGCATGGTGATGGTCAGCCCTTCGAGCGTGCCCAGTTCTTCCAGGATCGTGAACGCGTCGAGCAACGCCTGGGTGGGGTGCTCGCCCGCGCCGTCGCCGGCGTTGATGATCGGTTTTTTGGCGTATTTGGCGGCAATCGCCGCCGCGCCGATCTCGTTGTGACGCAGCACGATCACGTCGGCGTAGCATTCGAGCGTGCGCACCGTATCGGGCAGGCTCTCGCCCTTCGAAACCGACGAGTATTTGACCTCGCTGATCGGGATGACGCTGCCGCCCAACCGCTCCATGGCAGCCGTGAACGACGACGAAGTGCGCGTGGATGGCTCGTAAAACAGGTTGGCCAAAATCTTGCCTTTGAGCAGGTCAAACGCGCCAACGCGCTCGACCATTCCGCGCATCTCGTGCGCCACGCCGAAAATATACTCCAGGTCGGCCAGGCTGAACTGCTTGATCGATAAAATGTCTTTGCCATACCAGGCGGCGTTCTTGTCGTCGCCGAAGGGCAGGTGTGAACTGGTGGAAGTGCTGGGCATGGTTCCTCCGTGTTAGAGAATAGAGAGTGGAAAATCGGGAGCCGGTGACTGGCTGGAAGGGAATCCCGTTTAATACCATTTCTGTGTGCAGGCATTTCCCTGCGCGGATCCTGGCGACCCGTGAGGCGGGCCGCCGTTTCGACGAGATATTATCTCACTTATCATTGTGTCCGTGGCGATGATGGATATCCGGCATATGGTCGTGGTCGTGGGCCTGGGCGGGGTGTTCGTGAGTCCCGGCATGAGCGCCGGACGCTGAGTCGTGCGCGTGCCAGGAGTCCGCGTGGCTATGACGGTGGTCGTGTACCAATGCAGGGTGGACATGGAAATGCGTATGCTTTTCGTTGATCAGCAGCCACGCGCCGCCCAGCGCCAACAGCGCCGCAAAGAGGAACAAGACCGACGGGAATTCTCCAAACATAAAAATAGATAGTATTACGCCCACCAACGGCGCAGTGCCATACAAAGCGCTGGTGCGCGCCGCGCCCAGCCCCTGCATGGATTGGATGAATAACACGGTGGTCAACCCATAGCAGACCCAGCCGATCAACAGGATCGCTGCAATCGTCCACAGCGGCGGGACCCGGTTCCCCAGGAAAAGCCCCAGGGAGAGCGAGAATGCCCCGGCCAGCAGCCCTTTCCAGGCCACGATCGCCAGCGGGTCTTTGTCCGAAATGTTGCGGGTGAAGTTATTGTCCAGGCCCCAGAAGGCGCAGGCCAGGATGATCCCCACCGCGCCGGGGGAAAGCCCCCAGCTTTTGGTGAAATCCGTCGAAAGCAGGATGCTTGCCAGCGTAATGGCGAGCATCGCCGCCCAGGCCCGGCCCCCGATGGCTTCGTTGAAAGCGATCAGCGCGATCAGCGTCGTGCCCACACCTTCGAAGTTCAGCAAAAGCGAAGCAGTGGAGGCGGGCGTAGCTTTCAGGCTAATCATCAAGAGGATCGGCGCAACCACCCCACCTGAAAGGATTGCGCCAGCCAGCCAGGGCAGGTCGGCGCGCTTGAGCGCGGCTTCGGTGGTCTGGGCCGGGTGGCGCAATTTCTGCACGGCTTTGATGAGTGTAATCCCCGTACCGCTGCCCAGGTACAAAAAAGCCGCCATCAGCACCGGCGGCACATTGCCGAGCAGCAATTTGGAAAGCGGCGCGCTCGCCCCAAAGAACACGGCAGCGAGTAGCGCTTGCAGGATAAAGGGCAGCTTGGTGGATTTCATCACACTCTAAAAACTTCCGAAGTTTTTGAAACTTCGGAAGTTTGACTTATGCTTCGTGCTGCGGCCCATAATTTTCAATAGATCGCTGAAGTCTGAGTTGACGAACATCTTGTCCCTTGACTTTCATGGCATGAACAATTAATTCCCAGGAAGCATCGAAACGCGCGGTTGGGGTCTGCGCTTGCCAGAATTTCAGGTCGAAAGACCTGTCCATCTGCTCGATTTTTCCATATCGTTCAACAAAATTTTTTCTCATATTTACCTTTTGCACAATTTTACTCTACTTCCCTATGCCCTCACATTTTTCCCAAAACCCGGCTCGACCAGGATTTTCCCGTCTCGAAAAGCTTCGACGCCGCGCAGGACGACTTTGCGCACCCGGCCTTTGACCCGCCAGCCTTCGAAGGGAGTCCAGCTGCAGCGGGTGAACTGCTCGGCGGCTTTGATCTCGTAGCGGACATTTTCGTCCACTTCGACCCAGGTTTCGGGCTGTTCGGGCAGGTTAAAGATGCGGCGCGGGTTGGTGGACATGCGGGTCACTACATCGTCCAACGTCAAACGTCCTTCGGCAACGGCGGTCAGCAGCAGCGGCAGGATCGTCTCCAGGCCGGGGAAGCCGGGCGGCGGGTTTTCGCCGTCCTTTTCGGCGAGGGTGTGCGGGGCGTGGTCGGTGGCAAAGCAATCGATTACATCCAGGTTGGCCCACAAGGCATTAACGTCTGCTTGTGTGGCAAGCCTGGGGCGGACTTCGCTCCGCCCGCCGCTCAAAGAGGGGATGTCATTTTGAGATAAGAACAGATGATGGGGGCAGACTTCACAAGTGACTTTGATGCCGCGTTCTTTGGCAGCCTTGATGATCAAAATCTCTTCGCGCAGCGAAACGTGCGCAATGTGGATCGGTCGCTCGTAGATGGCGGCCATCAAGATGGCCGCCGCCATGCTGCGGCTCTCCGAGTGGGCCACCATCGGAAAGTTTTTTGGGTATTGCGCAAAGTGCGGCTGCCAGAGGGTCATATCGTCCAGGCGCAGTTGGCCGAAGGTCACGTCGAGGTACATTTTCAGTCCGGCAGCCTGGGGGGCGAGTTTTGCCGCAAGCGCAGCGTTCTCCGGCCCCGCGCCGACGTATTGGGCGTAGTCGCAGCGCGCTTTGGCGCAGGCGGCGGTCAGCGCCAGATCGAGCGTTTCGGCGTCGAAGATGGGCGGCTTGGTGTTGGGCATGGCCAATACCAGCGTCACGCCGCCCGCCAGCGCGGCGCAGGTGCCAGAGTCGTAATCTTCTTTATGGGTCGCGCCGGGTTCGCGCAGGTGGACGTGGGGGTCGATTAAGCCGGGGAGTTTTAGCATGGGGTTAGAGAGTAGAGAATAGAGAATAGTTTGTTGCCAAAAGGCGTACAGAATGCTACAATTTTGCGAGTTGATTATTGAAAGGAAGTGCAGAATGAGCGACTTGAAACTTCAACAGGATGAACTCGAACTGCTGGCCTCTTATGAAGCCGATGAGTGGAAGTCTGCCCAGGGTATCAAAGAGCAAAAAGAACAATACCGCGCTTATGCCCGCGCAACGTTTCGCAAAGACAAGCGCGTCAACATCCGTCTTGCTTCGAAGGATTTGCTCGACTTGCAAAAACGCGCCGTCCGGGAAGGCATCCCGTACCAGACGCTGATCGCCAGCGTTTTGCACAAATATGCCAGCGGGAGCCTGGTCGAAAAACAGGTTTAACCCGTCCCAAACTGGCGGTCGCCGGCGTCGCCCAAGCCGGGGACGATGTAACCCTTTTCGTTGAGGTGGTCGTCGATGGCGGCCAGGTAAATCGGAACGTCGGGGTGCTCCTTTTGCATGCGCGCCACCCCTTCGGGCGCGCCGATCAGGCCGACGAACTTGATTTTCTTGACGCCCCAGCGTTTGAGCACTTCCACTGTGGCCGTGGCGGAGCCGCCCGTCGCCAGCATCGGGTCAAGGATCAGGCACATGGATACGGTCGGCTCGACCGGCAGCTTGTTGTAGTATTGCACCGGACGCAGCGTCTTTTCGTCGCGGTACAGGCCGATGTGCCAGACTTCGGCGTGCGGCATCAGTTCCCAGATGCCCTCGACCATGCCCAGCCCGGCGCGCAGGATGGGCACCAGGCCGATGGTTTCCTTTAGCTCGTAGCCGGTCATTTCGGCCAGCGGGGTTTGGACGGCGCGCGGCGTAACCGCCAAATCCGCCGTCGCTTCATAGGCCAGCAGGGCAGCAATTTCCTGCACCAGTTCGCGGAATTTCTTGGGGTCGGTCTTGACATCGCGCAAGCGGCTCAACTTGTGCGCCACCAGCGGGTGAGTGGACTCAAAAACATTTGTCATGGTTTCTCCTTCGAATCTTTTCAATATTTCGGGGGATTGTTGTCGAAGGTGGTTTCGATACGGCGGCGAAACAGCGTCGCCGCCTACTCAACCACCGATTATTGAAATGATACTCTCCTTCAAATAACGGGCATGATAAGGGGATTGGGCGCGGACTCTGCGCCCAATCCCCAACCTGCCAACTTACAAAGTTTGGCGCAGATTAGTACACGTGAGCGCAAATAAGCGACAAGTTCGTAGTAGCGACTTCAGTCGCTTTTTGGCCGGGTGAGCGACTAAAGTCGCTACTACAAGCTCATGCTCTATTTATGCCCAGATATACTAGCCGCCGCGCACTTCGGGGGTCTTGAAGATCAGGAAGATCGTGTTGATAAAGATGCCCAGGATGGCTGCCAGGACAATCGCCGGGATACCGTTGGGGAATAGAAATGGCACCTGGAAGGGAAAAACGCCGTTCGGCAGCGCCAGGTTTCCGCCAATGCCGGTGATCAGGATTACTGCGCCAACGGCCAATTGCTTGGGGTCAAACAGGTTAACCTTCTCGGACTGGATCAGGGCCACGCCCTGCATCCCAATGATTCCGAAAAGATAAATGCCCAGGCCGCCCTGGACGGCAACGGGCAGCGTGTTGACCAGCGCCACTAATTTGGCAAAGAAACCGAAAAAAATCGCCATGACACCGGCGGTCGCCAACACAGCGACGGAATAATTTCGGGTAATGGCCATCAACGAGTTATTTTCGCCATAATTGGTGCCCGCGCAACCGCCCAGGAAACCAACGATCAGGTCATCAGAGCCGTCTGCCACCAGGTTAAGGCCGATCAGTTCTTTGATGTTGTGCGGTTTGCGTCCCATCTCGGTGGCCAATTCGTCGATGTACAGGCTCATCTGGTACAGGTGCGCGGTGCTCTCAGGCACTGTGGCGATGAAGATCAACGCGATGCTCAAAGCCATCCCCCAGGCATTGGGATCCGTGAAGGCCGGGAACGTCCAGTGCGGAACTGCCAGCCAGGGAGCGGCGCCGACCGGGTCAAAATTGACCAACCCGAAGGGAATGGCGATGATATAGCCAAAGATGGCGCCAAGCAAAATCGGCAACATGCCGATCAGGCCTTTCCCTTGCAGGTAAACCGAGAACAGGATGGTGGCGAGCAGCGTCAGGAAGGCCACCGTCCAGAACTTCCAGGCGATATCCGCAGCCGCGTGGATGGACATGCCGCCCGCATTGTTAAGCGCCGAACCTGCCAGGGCCACACCGATCACCATGGCCATTGAACCGGTGATGATGGGCGGAAGGACTTTGTCCAGCGCAGCCTTGCCGATGCGCATGATCAGCAGGCCGACCAGGATTTCAAACACCGCCGTCAGGATAATACCCACCTGGACAATCCGAACACCGTCCGGGCAATATACCTGGGCCGGGTCATTGAAGCAGGCCGGGGCAAATTTGCTCATGACGGTAATCACGACAGCAATATAAGAAAACGACGAGCCATAATACATCGGTATCTTGCGTCGGGCGACGAGCAATGCAATGATGGTGCCCAGGCCCGACGCCAGCAGGGTAATGCCAACGTCGAACTTGGTCAGGATGGCTACCAGCACGGTAGCCGGGAACATGGTCAGGAACTGCTGGAAGCCGAGACTCAGCATGGCTCCGATTGGGGGAGTGTCATCGGGCAGATAGCCGATGACTTTTGCGGGTTTTGTTTCTGCGGACATCACATTCTCCTTATTCCAAATTTGGATGAAACGATCCCTGCAATGGGGATAAAAAAAGAGAGCCGTTTTGAACGACTCTCTTAATTCCAAAAATGAATAACGGTCTTCCCAAAGAAATGCTGACGCAACGACAAGTCCTTGCATACGCTCATATCGTCGCCAATTCTACGCTGTTCGGAATTCCTGTCAAGAGTGAAATGGAAATTGTTAGGGCAAAGTAGTAGAGTCCCCTTTAAGCAAAGTTAAAATGTCCCCTTCGGAGGACGAGAAAATGGAGACACTACTAACGATGAGTGGCAAAGAAATAAGCAGGCTGGAAGTGATGCAACGGCTGAAAGAAAAGAGCCTGAGTCAGAGAGAAGCGGCGGAAATGATAGGGGTGAGTGTGCGGCAGGTGAAGCGCATGTTCAAAGCCTATCGAGATCATGGGGCGGCTGGAT
>JBARBA010000037.1:0-3370 GCA_049792555.1 Anaerolineales bacterium | reverse complement strand
GGTCAATGGTGAGCCGGTGGATGCCCTGGCGGCCATTGTACATGAGAAAGAGGCCTTCCACAAAGGCCAGCGCCTCATCACGAAATTGAAAGAGATCATCCCGCGACAGTTGTTCGATGTTGCCATACAGGCTGCCGCGGGCGGGCGCGTGATCTCGCGTGCCAATGTTAAGGCCACCCGCAAGGACGTGCTCGCCAAATGTTATGGCGGTGATATTTCGCGCAAGAAGAAACTGCTCGAGAAACAGAAACGCGGTAAGAAACGCCTCAAGATGGTTGGAAATGTGGAGATCCCCCAGGAGGCATTCATGGCAGTATTGAAGCTGGAAGAAGAATAATAATGAGAAACCCGCATTCTGATTCTCGGATTTCGCCGTTAATCATTTTGCCGGGTTTCGATGGAAATTGACACATGTCCCAATTCCTAAAAAATGCAAAAAGCTGGCTCCCCGGCACGGTCATCAGTATTTTGTTGATCGCAGCCATAGCTTATTTTGTAGATTGGTCGAAAGTTCTGGCAGCCCTGCGCGCTGCTAACTATTGGATATTAGCCATGGCGGTTGTTCTTTCCTTTGCCTGGATGGCAGTGCGCGCCATCGTCTGGCGGACGCTGCTGCGCGAGCGCGCACCGTACCTGGTCGTATTTCATTCACTAAATGAAGGCTATCTGCTCAACAACTTCCTGCCTTTCCGTCTGGGTGAATTAGGGCGCGCGTTTCTTTTGAGTCGAAAGACCGATTTGAAGTTTACCGAGATCCTGCCGACGATCATTATCGAACGTGTAACTGACGTTGGTATTACTGCCGCTATTTTCCTTGCCTCGCTACCCTTTGTGGTAGGCGCAGCGGGAGCAGACCGGATCGGCATCATTATTGGCGTGCTGGTGATCATCGGACTGCTGGTAATGTATCTGCTGGCCCGCTATGATCGCTGGGCTTTGAATGCATTTCATAATGCGAGCGCCCGGTTTCCTGCCATTCAACGTTTTGGCGGCAGCCTGCTTGAATCTTTTCTTACCGGCCTGGCTGTGTTGACCGATGGCTGGTTGTTCGTGCGCTTCCTCTTTTGGATGGCCGTTAACTGGGCCATGGCGCTGCTCAATTATTATTTGATAATCACCGCTTTTTTTCCGCAGGCGAATGTGACCTGGGCCATGTTTGGATTAGGCGCGGCCGCTTTCGGCGGCGCAGTCCCATCTTTGCCGGGGGCTGTGGGCACTTTTGAGGGTGCGTTTGGCGGGGCTTTAACGCTGTTGTCGGGCGACCGCTCCACTTCCCTGGCTGTTGCATTGACTTCTCACTTTCTCAGCTATCTGACCACTATCGTGCTGGGCGGGTATGCTCTATCGCGCGAAGGGCAGACTTTGACGGGGATTTACCGGCAGTTGGTTAAATTCCGCTCTAAGAGTGAAACAGATGATCCCTCTTTATGACACTCTGCACTCCCGTAGATTTCCAATCGTTAATTGGCTGTTGATCGCGCTCAACCTGCTTGTATTTCTTTATGAGATAAGCCTGAGCCCTTCCGGTTTAAATAACTTGACGCAGAGATGGGGACTTGTTCCAATACAACTAATGGCGCATCCCGCTACGGCGTGGATCACGATCTTTACCGCCATGTTCCTGCACGGAGGCTGGTTTCACATCCTGAGTAATATGTGGGTGCTGTTCATCTTCGGCGATAATATCGAAGATCGCCTAGGCAGGAGCCGCTACCTGATCTTTTATTTGCTGAGCGGAGTAGCCGCCGGTTTGCTCGAATCTTTTGTCCTGCCGGGCAGCAGCGTGCCGATGATCGGTGCGAGCGGCGCGATTGCCGGCGTGCTTGGCGCATATCTGGTCCTCTACCCTCATGCCCGGATTGCCAGCCTTGTGCCGATACTATTTATCTTTACCATCATCGACGTACCGGCCGCCATCTTTTTATTGTTCTGGTTTGTTTCACAGTTATTCTCGGGATGGTTGACCTTGCAAGGTTCCACCGGAGCCGGGATTGCGTGGTGGGCGCATGTAGGAGGGTTTATATTTGGCATGCTGGCTGTCAATTTATTTGCCCGGCGCCGCGCGTATTGATGGTTCCAAACAGTGGATTTCTTCCCGCTTTATATTTGTGGAAGAAGGGATTTTCCGTTTTGGCTGGTGAGTGTATAAGGAGAAATAATGGCTCGAAATTATTTGATCACAGGCGGGGCCGGATTCATTGGCTCGAATTATGTCCATCGTCTGGTGGAACGGGGCGAAAAAGTAACAATATACGATAACCTCAGCCGGGCCGGCTCAAAAGTAAACCTGGCATGGCTCGAGAAAACATTCGGGAAAGACGCCTTCCATCTCGTTGTTGGCGATGTGACCGATGCGCCCCTATTGGCATCCAGCACGCGTAACGCGGATGTGATTGTCCATCTGGCCGGTCAGGTCGCTGTCACGACCTCTGTCACGGACCCGAGACATGATTTCGAATCGAATGCACTGGGTACATTCAATGCCCTGGAAGCTGCGCGTCTCTCGGAACATAAACCGGTCTTCATTTATGCTTCCACGAATAAAGTATACGGTGGCATGGAAGACGTCAGGATCGTGGAAGATAGCACCCGCTGGCGTTACGCGGACCTGGCGCTGGGCTGCCCGGAAACGCAGCCGCTGGATTTCCACTCGCCGTATGGCTGCTCGAAAGGCACCGGTGATCAATATGTGCATGACTATGCGCGTATTTATGGTTTACCCACTGTTGTTATGCGCCAGTCGTGTATTTACGGGCCGCGCCAGTTTGGGGTTGAAGACCAGGGTTGGCTGGCCTGGATGATCATCGCGGCGGTGACGGGACGTCCGATCACCATCTACGGCGACGGCAAACAGGTGCGCGACGTGTTGCATGTGGATGATCTTTTGAATGGTTACGATGTTGCTCTTGCTAAAATGGATGCTGCCAGGGGTCAGGTCTATAATTTAGGCGGTGGCACGCGGAATGTGCTGGCAGTGTGGTCGGAGTTTGGCCCACTGCTGGAGAAGTTGTTGGGCAGGAAAATACCGGTTGCCCGCGCTGATTGGCGCCCCGGCGACCAACGCGTTTTCTACGCCGACTTTAGTAACGCAAAGCGTGAATTGGGTTGGGAACCCAAAATTGGTTTGGAAGAGGGTATCGAGAAGTTATTTAATTGGGTGCAGGATAACAAAGGCCTGTTTTAGATCGTAATTAAAAAAGGTATATACTCACGGCTCCGTTGATTTTTCGGCGTGCAGACCGTTTGATTAAATAAAGAAGAGCAGTTCAAAAACTGCTCTTCTTTAAAAATCCCGGATAGCTCTAAAAAAAACTTTTACGAAATTACCGTGAATTGTGATGGGTCGGCAACGTTGTACTTGACCTTGATC
>JBARBA010000036.1:0-3714 GCA_049792555.1 Anaerolineales bacterium | reverse complement strand
ACCTGCATATGCCTTTGGCCGCTTGACCCCTCAACTTTACTCAGACTTCAACTCAAATGAAACACACCCAAACCATATGGCGCTTGCTCCGCGTCGGGACGCTTTTCCTGGCGCCCAGGTTTAATGTCAAAACCATCATCCGGCTCAGGCGCTACATGGACGAAGCCGATCAAGCCCACGCTCGCTATGCGCCGGGCGATCACTGGTATCTTTATTATCTCGGGGTGGAAGCCAAACGGCAGGGACAAGGCATTGGAAGTCAGTTGCTTCAACCGATCCTCAAACAATTGGATGAAAGACAACTGCCCTGTTATCTCGAAACAGCGGTCGAACGAAACCTGAAATTCTACGCAAAGCACCATTTCAAGGTCATGGGTGAAGTAACTTTGCCTGATGATGGCCCCCAAATATGGTTCCTTTTGCGCGAACCACAGGGCGCTTAAGCCATTCAGCGCCACACCCAGACCAGACCTCGGAGTTCTTTAAGAACTCCGAGGTCTTCTTATGCCCATGCCTTACACAAATATGGATTGCAAACCGGCAAAAATCGCGCTATCCTATGATTGACGCGCAGCGTTGCTCCATCTTCCGATCCAAACCAAACCCAAACAAGGAGATTAAAGTATGAGTAACAACCGTGTTAGCGCCACCCTTTCCCCCGCCGACCAGAAAGCCGTCCTGGACGCGATTGCCACCATCAAGCAAAAGCTGCCCTTCCTGGTCGACCTGACGCCGGACGAACGCCATGGGCTGCCCCGCCTGGGCGACAAGAGCCGCGCCTTTGTCAGCAAGGCGGCGCAAGTGGCCGCCCAGAACCCCGATTTCCTGCCGCGTTCCTTCGACGTGGACGAGATGCGCCGCGACGCCGACCTGTTCGAAGCCTTGCAGCCCATCGACCTGGCCCTGACGCAGTTACAGGAACTGCTCGACGACACGCTAGTGGAAGTGGGCGGCGAGGCCTACGCGGCGGCGTTGGCGGTCTACAGCTACGCCAAGAACAGCGGGCAAGGCCAGGCCCTGGACTCGGTGGCCGATGAACTCAGCCGCCGCTTCGCGCACAAGTCCTCCTCCGCAGCCTCCAAGTCCAAAGCCGCCTGACCAGGCTTGAGCGTTTTTCGTCCGAAACAGGGATATTTTGGTTAAAAGCCACAATATTCCTGTTTTAAACTACAATAATTCGGTTCCGAACATAAACGTTCTTGTTTAAAACAAGAACGTTTGTGTTTAAAACAGAAACTTTCTTGTTTCAGACCGAAATTTTTCTATTTTAAACAACAAATTTCTTGTTCCAAACAGAAACGTTTCTGTTTAAAACAACAATTTTTCTGTTTGCGACACAAATGTTTCTGTTTCGAACCACAATTTTTCTGTTTTAAACAGAAAAATTTGTGTTGAGAACCGCAATCTTTGCATCCAAAACCGAAAAACTTGTGTTTCGAGCCAAAATGCTGCCGGTTTGGGATGAAACGCCCCCGGTTGCTTGTGACAGGGGCCGGGGGCAGGATTAGGTTTTATCTGGGCGGTATGATCTCAGCGATATGCGTTGCGCCTCGCTGGTCAGCATCAAGGTGTGAGCGCAGCGTGGTGACAACCGGTTTCTTGTTCGCAAGCGTTCATCCTTGCAAGTCGTGCTTTGCTTTCTTATTCAGGAGCAGGTGGCGGTACGCCTGGAAGCCAATCCGTTGTCAGGCCATCAGCCATCCATGCGTTTTTAGAATGTAACTGCAAGTCGGTTATGTAATTAAGAAGGAAATTTCCCTGCTCATCTTTTAATTCCAGCCTAAGCGTTGCGATTTGTGCGCCTTGGGTATTGATGTCTTCCAATAGCGGGTTCAGTGTAGGAATGAAATCGGGCAGCGCCTGGTTTGCGGTTTCAAGCGAGGGTGTTGACAACTGCAGAGTCACAAATTGCAACCCATCCGACGAAGAAATATCCATATTGGTTACGGACATTCCATATAGATTTATCCTATCGTTGATTAAATTCTTGACTGTAGTATTGTCAATGGTCGTTGCGGAGAGCAGAGACATATTCTGACTATTAACCGACTCATCAGTTTTGCCCATTGGTTCCCCCCGGTTATTTAACAAGACAATCACAATTCTTTCTACAACATAGCCTCGTTGGCTGGCCAAAGAAACTTCCCGGCTCACCAAACTTAAGTTTATTGGGTCCTCTGGCATTGCTTTTTTCCCATCGCTACGGCTCTGGATGGTAATTTGCAGGCGCAGGGGGGATTGTTGCAGGATGGTAATCTCTACAACAGGCACATTTTGTTGTCTTAATCGCTCTTGCAAATAGCTTACAATATCCGGTTGGGCCGTGACCTTTACATAGATGCCAAAGGCAATCCCGGCGACGATCAAGACCAGCAATATTCCTGAGAGTAATAACGTTCGGTTTTTCATGGCTGACAACATGATAGCATAAACCTGACAGGTCTCCGGTACATCTTCCCCGTCCGGCGCGCCTGTGGAGACATTCGTTCGTGACAGGTGGGGCGCGCGTGGAGATACTTACCCTACGGGCACGATGTCGACAAGCTCAACACGCCGCCTGTCAGGTTTGCAATCAAACGCCCCCGGTTGCTTATGGCAGGGCCGGGGACGAATGATTTTGGGCGGCGTTTTATTTCACCATCCATCCCCTCACAACTGAATTTTCTGCAATCCTGACGGCCTGCTTGTTCTCCAAGTCGACGAGCAGCACATCAGGAAATGTGCTTTTGTCTACGGTTCCATCGGGGGCTAATCTTGAAACCACCAAGTACTTGCCATCCGGCGACCAGATGGGGGCCACCGAGCTTTCGCCGCCGGGAATGCCCAGGTCGGTAATTTCGCCGCTTTCCATATCCAGGATGGCCAGGCTCTTTGGCGCTTTCCAAACAGGATCAACGCCATAGTCGGGAACCAGCCAGAAGGCGATGTGTTTCTCGTCGGGCGAGAGCGAGAAGGCTTCCTCACCGGCGTAATACTGCGTGGTCAGGGTGGTCAGCCGCTGCGCCTGACCGTCGCGGCTGACGCGCATCAATTCGTAGCCACCCTTGTACGGCAGACCGTCTGTAGCATTCTTGTACAATGTGCCAAGTACTTCAGCCTGGGGAGAAACGGATGCGATAAAGAAGGAACCATCCTGTGACCATTGCGGCGCGCCGCCGAGTGTTTGCTCAATGCCCTGGTGAAGCTCGACAATTTGGCGGTTGTTTTGCATGTCCCAAAGCACAAGTCCCGGGTATATAACGCGCGAGAAAGACGGGTCATAGACAGTTCGGGTATAGCTGTAATTTCCCCACTGGTACCTGGTCGACAAATCGATGCCGGGATAGTTGGGGGGTAATTCCTGCTGCTCGCCGGTCTTGAAATGATAAATGATGCTCGAAGCGTCGCGATAATAATCAATCTCTTCTGCGAATTTTTCCATCAAGAGGGTATCCATGTCGATCCAGCGGAGCACGCCCACCCAACCCTGTGGCAGTGGCTGGCTTGCGATCTGCGCTCCGCTTGAATCCACAATCTGGAGCGGCCCTTTTAGAAAATAGGTGTAAGCCAGTTGCTTGCGGTCAGGTGAGATCGCCATCATAGCAGCTGCGTGATGCCCAAATGATTGGGGTGTGTTTCAAATGAGTTGAAAGTCTGGTATCAATAAAGTGAATTTTGGCAAACCACTTTGGAGAGAAAACCATGGCTTTCAACTCGCAGACAATTATACAAGAC
>JBARBA010000035.1:0-15709 GCA_049792555.1 Anaerolineales bacterium | reverse complement strand
ACTCAGGGCTACTCAACCACCCATGAATAAAGGTAATTGGAGATTTCAAAATAATGCTTTCTCGCATGAAAACCGCCGCCCGCATCCTGCTTAAAGGCGAAACCCAAAGCAACCCCCGCTCCCCTATCCCCGCCATCAGCGCGGAGGAAGTGGCCGAAGCGCGCCAGTTCTTCTCGCGCGAGAAGTTCTTCATCTTCGGCCACGCCCGTTCGGGCACCACGCTGCTGGCGCGGCTCGCGCGCCTGCACCCCGAAGTGCATTGCAACTGGCAGGCGCACTTCTTCACGCGCGAACCCTTCCTGAAGTCGCTGGTCAACACATCCGAAGCCGCCGAATGGCTCTCGCGCAAGTCCAACCGCTGGAACGGCGGGCGCGACCTTTCGCCGCTGGTGCTGCGCGCCGCCGCCGATATGATCCTGGAGCGCGATGCCGCCAGGGAAGGCAAACGCATCGTCGGCGATAAAAGCCCCTCCAGCCTGATCCACGGACAGGCGGTGCGCGACATGGCCGCCGTCTACCCCGATGCTTCGCTGATCTACATCGTGCGCGACGGGCGCGACGTGATTATCTCGGAGCGTTTCCGCAACTTTATCGAGGACTCCAGGTATCTGACGGTTGAGGACAAGCGCATTATCGCCGCCCTGAAAGTGGACCAGACCCCCTTCACAGATGGCCGCCGCTCGATTTTCACCGAGACCTTCGTCCGCCGCGCGGCTGCGGGCTGGGTCGCCAATTTGATGGAGACCGAGGCCGAAGGCAAACGCCTGTACGGCGAACGCTACTTCTCGCTGCGTTACGAAGACGTGCTGACCAACCCTTATGCTGAAATCCAAAAACTATGGGCCTTCCTCGGCGCTACGGTTGGCCTGCATTTGGAAGCCGCCGTCAAAGACGAATTGCGCTCCAACCCTGACGAGGAGTGGCAAGCCCGGCGCAACGAATCGATTGCGTCGTTCCTACCCAAAGGCCACGCCGGCAACTGGCGTCAGATGTTCACCGCGCGCGATAAACAGCTTTTCAAGGAAATCGCGGGCGAGATGCTCATCCGCTGGAACTACGAGAAAGACAACCATTGGTGAAAATTTCACCGCAAACTTATCCATAAACAGAATTCACCCTGAAGGATGAATTTTGTAGTGCAGCGTAAGCAGATTCGGGAGCGGACTGGAATCGGACAAACAGACATGTGCCCGCCAAAGAATGAAAATTTGAGGGCAGGGCGTAAGGCGGAATGAATTCCGCCCTACGTTATTTCATAGCAGACACCAAGCCACAAAGGCAATCTCAAAAGCTTCGAGTCTTTGTGGCTTACCCTACGGGCACGATGTCGTGGTGAAAGGTTTAAGGATTCTTATGAAAATTCTAATCGCAGGTCTCGGCTCCATCGGACGCCGACATTTTAGGAACCTCGTTGCGCTGGGCGAAAAAAACATCATCTTGCTGCGTGCGCACAAAGCCACCCTGCCCGATGACGAGCTGGCGGGCTACCCCGTCGAAACGGACTTGGCGGCGGCGCTGAAAAAGCACCGGCCGCGGGCGGTGGTCGTCTCCAACCCGACGGCGCTGCATATGGACGTTGCCATCCCGGCGGCGCAGACGGGTTGCGCCATTTTGCTGGAGAAGCCCATTTCCAACGACCTGGCGCGCGTGGACGAGTTGCGCCAGGCTGCCGCCCAAAGTGGCAGCAAAATCCTGGTCGGCTTCCAGTTCCGCTACCACCCGACGCTGAACAAGGCCAGGGAGTTGATCGCGGCGGGCGCGATTGGCAAGGTGCTCAGCGTCCATGCGCATTGGGGCGAATATTTGCCCAACTGGCATCCCTGGGAAGATTACCGCCAGAGCTACGCCGCGCGCGCCGACCTGGGCGGCGGTGTGATCGTCACGCTGACGCACCCGCTGGATTATTTGCGTTATTTATTGGGAGAAGTGCAGGAGTTATGGTCGTTCAACGGCCACATTTCGCCGCTCGAAATGGACGTGGAAGACGTGGCCGAAATTGGGCTGAAATTCGTCAGCGGCGCGATTGGCGGGGTACATATGAACTACGTCCAGCGCCCACCGGTCCACCGGCTGGAAATTGTCGGCGCGGGCGGGACTCTCCGCTGGGATAACGCCGACGGGTTGCTGACCTTGCTCCAGACGCCGGACGCTTTTGGCAGTTGGAGTTCGCAGCCGTCGCCCGTCGTTTCGGGGCAGTACGCGCTGCCGGACGGGTTCGAGCGGAACCAGCTTTTCGTGGCGCAAATGCGTCATTTTCTGGGCGTAGCTGCCGGGGAGTCTGATCCACTCTGCTCGTTGGAGGACGGAGTCCGGGCGCTGGAAATGGCCCGGGCCGCGTACCAATCCCAGGAAACGGGACATAAAATCCAACTGTAGAAAATGCGCGAACTCCCCGCAAACGACAATTTGCAGGGAGTTCGCTTAATTTCCGTTGCCGTGAATACGTTACACCGCAATCGCTTCGTATACAACCTGGCGACCCGGCAAGGGGAAGGAGCGTCCGAATTCGAAACCGGCTTCCTTGAGCATTCCGGCCAATACTTCAGCCGATCTTTCACGACCGCTGTAGATGAGCATACCGGCCATGTCCATGAAAGGAACCAGGGTGTTGAAATCGTCTCGAATAACGAGAAAATCGGGCATGAGAAGGCGCTGTCCGGGTTTCATGGCGGCCCGGCAGTTGCGCAATATTTTCATCGCAGCCTCATCGGGCTAGTTATGGAGCACGGTTTTCAGAATATGAATATCCGCGCCGGCCGGGACCGAGTCGAAAAAGCTGCCGGGTACGAGTTCCACCCGATCGGTTATCTCTCAAAGTAACATTAATTGTGATGCAATGCGTGGGCAGAGTGAGGCAAGCGTAATCATCGGAACCATTCGATTGGTAAGGTACGAACAAAACACCAATGAAATACACCCATATGAGATGATCGGCGGCAAACGCCTGGCCGACCGCAAGCCTGTGGCGCGCAAAGCTGCCACGCCCAAATCGTGATGTTGTTTTCCCCCCAGGCCCGGTAAAGTCAATCTCCCCGCGTAAACGGGGAGATTTGTTAAACTGCATTCCAGGCACTGCGTACACAATCCACCCAACGCCATCAGCCTATTTCAAAGGTGAAATCCTTTGCGGTTTTTGCTGCTGTATGGCAAGCTCCCAGTCGTGACACAATTCATCCTGGCGACTGGAGGCCCATTTAATCACCAGGTCCAAAGCGCGGGAGGGCAGGCTGCCGCCAAAAACAACCAGCGTGTTGATATTGATCCAGGCTTCATCGTTTCCATACAAGGCGTGAAAATGGGGCGGGTTATGGTCGTCATAGTAAATGCGGATGGTGATGCCGGAAAACGCAGGCGGCGTATCGACGTTGATCCAGGCTTCGTCATCCCCGCACAAGGCATGGAGGTAGGGCGGGTTATGCTTGCCATAGTGTATGCGAAGGATGATGCCGCAAAAACGACAAATTTCAGGCATGAGTAAAGGGTTCCTTCAGTGCGGGAAACAGCTCTTCGGGTACTTTACCGGCCAGTTTCATATAGAGTGAATCGGCGTCAATGTCAATCTCGTCCGCCCATACCAGCCGCCTGCCATTTTCGACGGAAAACTTCTTGAAGTTCTCCTTGTCGTTCCATGATACAAAGACGCCTTTCCCGGCCAGGTAAAAAAGGTCCACGACGCCGGTGGTTCCGTCGTTGAATTTGAGCCGAATTTTGTAACCGTCCAGCGCAAGCGCTTCTAAAATTTTGGGGGTAAGCATACAACCTCCCTTCTGAACAAAGCGCAACCTGTGGCTTCGATATTTTTATTATACAGCGGAAGACCGCCGATTGTTTGCACTTTCTTGGCTTAAACTGCGCCCCAATAAAAAAAGGAGAGCCAAATTCGCTCTCCTTTCGGGAACCCAGCCAGGCACAAGCCGGCCTGCACTATGTTTCGTCTTCATCCGGGTAATTACATAAAATTTGCTCGATCTTTTCGAGCACATCGTCGTTCAAGTAGGCCACCGCTTCAGCCGAATCGAGATTTTCCCGCAACTGGCTCAGGCTGGTTGCGCCGGTGATGACGCTGCTAACTTCCTTGCGGCGCAGCAGCCAGGCAATCGCCAGTTGCGCGGTGCTGACGCGCAGTTCGTCCGCAACCAGGGTCAGTTCACGCACCATGGCAATCCGTTCGGGGGTGATGCGGTCACGCACCCAGCCCATACTGTCCAACGCGGCGCGGCTGACGGTGGGGATGCCGTCATTGTACTTCCCGGTCAAAATGCCGTAATATAACGGGCTCCAGGTGGTCAGCCCCACGCCGTATTCCTTGCAGATCGGCTCAAGCTCGGCTTCCACGCGGCGGCGATGGAACATGTTGTACTGCGATTGTTCCACGCAGGGCGCAATCAGGTGGTGAGCATTGGCCAACCCGCAGGCGGATGCAATCTGCCAGGCCCGCCATTCCGACGTGCCCCAATACAAAATCTTTCCCTGGCGGACGAGAATGTCCATCGTATAGACCACTTCCTCGATGGGCGTATCGGGGTCGAAACGGTCGCAAAAATACAGGTCGAGATAGTCCGTCCCCAGGCGCTTGAGCGAGGCATTGACCGATGCGACGATGTGCTTGCGTGAAAGCCCACGCCCGTTTGGCCCGGGCATGGTCGGCCAGAAGACCTTGCTCGAAATCACCAGCGCGTCGCGCGGCATGTCGCCGATGGCCTGGCCCATGATCGTTTCGGCCTGGCCGTTGGCGTAAATATCGGCATTGTCGAAGAAATTGACCCCGGCGTCGTAGGCCGCATGGATCAAGTCGCTGGCGGCCTTTTCATCGATCTGGTCGCCAAAGGTTACCCACGCGCCAAGAGAAATTTCACTAATTTTCAGGCCCGAACGGCCCAATCGCCGGTAATGCATACCGCCTCCTCATTCTCAGGGCTGGATGCCCACAATTGCGCCCAACGAATTGATGTCCAGTGTCCACGTTGAACCGGGTTGGAACTGACCGAAGAGAGTCTCATCGTCCGTTGTATATTCTTTCAAGCCCTTATCCGTCTGGAATTGCGCGGTGTAAGTGGCCTTGCGTTGCCCTTCGCGTTGGCCCGCGCCGAGACTGACCTGTGGCCAGGTTGGGTTCAGGTCGTTTCCGCGGGCCACTGCCTGGTTAACCTGCTGCCATTGCTGCGCGGTGTACTTGCAATAATCGTCGTAAACCTCGTAATAGCAAGTCTGCACCACTTCGGCAGCCCCATTGCCCTTATCCACCAGTTCCGTGCTGCAAACCTCGGTGGCATTGGCGGCGGGGCCGTCCTCGCGGTCACGGTACTTCAGGTTGCAGGACAGGACTTTTGCGCCCTGCGGAAGCTGATCCTTCCAATCTTCCTGGGTCACATCGCGCAGTTCCTGGATGGGGACGGTGCGCTCCCAACGCACACTTTGGACGCTGCCGGTGACTTTGTCGGTGTGGAAAAACAGGAAGCCGAACAGGGCGCAACAAGCCAGCGCCAGGACGGCGACCGGCAACAGCATCCAGAGCCGGAATTTGGACGGGGTCGCCGTCTGCGGAGGATTGGTCCCGGCTGCGGCGGCCCCAGCCTGGGCATTCGCCGTTTCGCCGACCACGCCCCCGCTGGCGCGTTGCGCCGCGCCTGTCAGATCCCCGCCGCATTGCGAGCAGGTGCGGGCGTCTGCCGGGTTGCGCGTGCCGCAATAAGGGCAATGAAAGTCTGGCCCTTTTTCGGCCTGCGTGATTTTCTGCTCATCTTTCAGCAATTTCGGCTGCTCGCCGACGCCAAACTGCACGTTTTCGGGTTGAGGCGAACCGCAGCTTTTGCAAGTCTTCTGCAATCCCGGGTTTTTTGTGCCGCAGTTCGGGCAGGTCCATTCCAGTTCCATGTAACCCAGCGTTGTTTGTGGCATAAGCGCGCCTCTATTTCACAGTAATCTTGGCGGTAAAGGAGCAGAACGTAAGACCGGTTCTTTTTTCCACCAGTCCCCATACAGTAGTGTAATTCCCCGGCGTTTTGGGGGCAAGCATATTGACGATGACCAGCAACAAGCTGTCCGGCGCAGTATCGTCCACCAGCGATTGCCTGTCATCACCCACGTACATCTTGACCCCGCTGATGTATTCCAGCGCCACCCGACTTGGATACCATATCGTTGCGCCGGTATTCTTGAGTGTCCAGCGCGCCTCGAAGGTACTGCGAGGTTTAAAGGCCGCCCATGGATCGGGATATTTGTCGATCAACTGACAGGCATACTGCGGCGTGGCCGTTGGGCCGGCTCCGAGCGGCGTCGCCGATGGGATGGGGGTGTCGCTCGGGATCGGTGTAATCGTCGGGTAGGGAGTCTTGGTCCCCGTCGGCGTCTGGCTGGGGAGGCGCGTCCGCGTTACACTAGGCGCAGCAGTCGGTTTTTGAGCAACGGCTCCGCCCGCCGTAGCTGTCGGCAATGTGGACGCAGTTTGCGCTGGCAGCAGTGAGTTACATCCCACAACTGCCAGCGCAAACACAACGAACACCGAAAAAGAAAATCCGGTTTTATACGTCACAATGGGAGAGAAACCTGATTATTGGGTAACAACAATAATCACATAGAACTTACAGAAAACCAGGCCGCCCGTATAAAAACCCCAATTCGAAACATAATAACCAGGGAGCTTGGGGGCCATCATATCCATTTTCAGCGTGATGCTCTGGCCCGGGCCTACCTTCTTGGGCAAGTCAAAAAGATCGGGGACTTTGTAGTGCATCCTGGTGTCGCCTCTGTAGCGAACATCGACGCCGTGAATGCCCCAGACCTTTGTGCCGACATTTTTCAACGTCCACGAAACGTTGAAAATGTTCCGGCTTACCATGGGTGTCCAGTCTGCCGGTTTTTGGGCGGTCAGCTTGCAGGAATAGCCAGCAATGCTATTGTCTGGCTGCTCACCTGCCGCGGCAATCACCGGGGCGCTGGCTGCAAGCAGGAACGGCGAAAGGAAGGGCGAATCCACAGCCACAGGATTAAGGGCCTGGCTCGCTGTGTTCACAGCAGCAGATTTCTGCGCGCCAAAGACAGGGATGAGCATCCCCACCAACAAAGATAGAACTACTACAACCAGGATCAAACGAACAGTTTTCATGATTTACTCCTTTTCAAACATTTTCTCGGCAAGATTTCGACCCACAGGGATGCGGGTCTTGTAAAATACGCCGGGAATGACCAGTTTTGGTCGCTCGGCTCCAATGCCAAGCGCTTTCCACTTTTTTGCATCTTTCAGGCGATGTTGCATGCCTCCGCGGTCATGCAGCATATCAAAGCCTTCGGGTTTGATCGCCAATCCTTCGCCATCCAACAGACCGGTAAGACCGCTCTGACCAGCTTCTGCGCGTTTGCTTTGACAGGTCTTGCAAGTCTTGGGATTATGCGGCGTATACTCGGTGGGTTCCTCGTAGCTGGTAATGTAACCTTCGTAGTTGCGCAGGATAACCTTATGGTCAGACATGCTGATCTGATAATTGGGCATAACCGGGATTTTCCCGCCGCCGCCGGGCGCGTCCACCACGAACTGCGGAATGGCGTACCCGGAAGTGTGCCCACGCAGCCCTTCCATGATCTCAACACCCTTGGCAACCGGCGTCCGAAAGTGGCCCGCGCCTTCGACCAAGTCACACTGGTACAAATAGTAGGGCCGCACACGGATGCGCACCAACTTCTGCACCAGGTCGCGTTGGATATGGACACAATCATTGATGCCTGCCAACAGCACCGACTGATTGCCAAGCTGAATGCCTGCCCGGCTAAGACGGTCCGTGGCTGCTTCAAGTTCGGCGGAGATTTCATTGGCGTGATTAACATGAATATTCAACCACAGCGGATGATACCTCCCTAGCATATCACAAAGTTCCTGAGTTATGCGCATCGGCATGAAAACAGGCACCCGCGAACCGATCCGTATAATTTCGATGTGCGGAATTTCGCGCAAGCGCGAGAGAATCTCTTCCAGAATTTTTGGCGCCAGCACCAGCGGATCGCCGCCCGAAAGCAGCACGTCGCGCACCTGCGGCGTGCGCTTGAGATAATCGATTTGCATCTCGAATTCATGGCGCGAGAAGGTCTGCCCCGGGTCGCCGACGATGCGCGAGCGCGTGCAGTAACGGCAGTAGGAGGCGCATTGCGTCGTCACCAGCATCAGCACCCGGTCGGGATAACGGTGAACCAGGCCGGGCACGGGCGAGTGGCGGTCTTCGGCCAGCGAATCTTCCATCATGGAGGTAAAGGCTTGCATCTCTTCAGAGCGCGGAATGACTTGTTTGCGAATCGGGTCTTCGGGGTCAGTCGGGTCGATCAGTGAGATGAAGTAGGGGGTTATATCCACACGGAACAGGCCGCTGGTTTGCAGGGCCTTGCGCTCGCTTTGGCTGAGCGGCAGAACTTTTTCGATGTCTTCAAGGCTGTTCAGGCGGTTACTCAATTGCCAGCGCCAGTCATTCCACTTTTCGTCTGGGACATCGTTGTAGATTGGGGCGCGTTTGGAAACAAAGGGTTCGGGCATTCGTTCCTCCGATGAAATTTAATGTGAAATACAGTTAGGGGCAATACTGTTTAGATAAAGAGCCGGTCATTCGAATAACGGCTTTCAGCGTGAAAAACGGCGTTTTGCTGTCTTTACAAAACAGTTATAGGTTAATAGACAAAGGGGGGTTGTGGAAGATTATTTCACTCGCAAAAACCCGCTCTTTCGCGCAGCCATTTGGCATGACCTGCCAGCCTGTCCTGCCTGCGCCAGTATCGCAGTTACCAGTGGACGATGGATAGTCCAGGGAGCGAGTGTATGCATCGTACATGCGATGATATTGTGGGAGGAAATCATTTTTTGATACCCCCTCGTTCTCGAGCTTCCAGCAGGCCCCAGCGTGATGCGCCCAGGTATAAGATTTCAAGGATAAGTTCCCGGTAGCAAATGCCGCTTGCATTTGCGATCAGGCACAGGTCACTGAAATCGGGCGTCAGGCCCGGCAGGGTATTGATTTCTATCAAACACGGCTGGCCGTCTGCGTCCAGACGAATATCCACACGTGAAATGTCCAACGCCCCCAATACGTTGTGTCCGCGCCAGGCGTAGTGTTGCAGCTTTTTCGCCAGATCGGCATCCACAACAGCCGGGCAAAGAAAACCGGGGGCGCCTTCTTCGTCAACGGCTTTGGATTTGGCAGCCAGACTGTAAATACCCGGCGTGATGGACTTGTTGTTGTCCACTTCCATGATCGGGAAGCGGCGAAAACCATCGGGGTCGTACCATTCTGGATGCTGGCTGTAAAGTTTGGAATCAGAGCGGCCCATGACGCCTACGGTAAACTCACGCCCGGACAAATAATGTTCGACCAGCGCCGGTTGGCGATATGTGTTAATAACCCACTTGACACGCTTGCGCAGTTCCGGTTCACTATTGACAATCGCGCCGGTATCCACGCCCATGCCTGTCCCTTCCCGGGCGGGTTTTACGAATAACGGGAAGCGCAAATTGGGTTGGAGAGGCTCGTTGCCTGTGTAAAATTCTTGAAAGGGGGCAATGGGCAAATTTCGGTCACGCCAGATGCGTTTGGTCAGGGTTTTGTACAACGAAATGGCGCTCGTGACCACACTCGAAACGGTATAGGGAATTCGTAACATCTCCAACAAAGCCGGTACCTGGGCCTCGCGGGCGTCGCCGCCCAGGCCTTCGGCTATGTTGAAACAAATATCGGGTTTGATTTCTTTCAGAACGTAAGGGAGATTGCTATCAGCCTGGATAAAGACAGTTTTATGCCCATCACTCTCAATGGCAGTCTGGATAGCCTGGATCGTTTCGATATGGTCGAAGTCGGCGAGAGCATCGGCAGGAACATCAGGCGGCAGTTCGATAAGCTCATCCTTGATGTTCGCCAGCACGGCAACGAGCCACGGGTTATGTGCGGTAGTGGTACTGGGAGGCTTTTCATCTTCCTGGTCAAGTTCGAGGGTTTCTAACACAATTTTCTCCTGTAATTCGGGATGGAATATTATGAGTGCGTAGTATATAACAATCCATAGAAATAACAAGAGGTCAGTTCAGGTCAATTGCATAAAAAGTGTTTTTAGCTATAAAGTGGGGCATAAAGCGCATTCTTTAGACCTGTTTACTGCTTTTTATAACAAATAGGCACATTTTTCGCGCCCTGGTGGGAGAAGAATGGTTAAGCGTGATTGTCCTGCAGGTCATTTGGCCTGCAATATGGCATCTTCTGGAAAGGTGGTGGTAGAGCCGTCCATTCATGCTGGTGTGGTGTTCTCCCGATAGGCCCAATGCGCCTAAAACAGGCGCGTCTTTGTGACAGGGAGGCCGGTTATCCGTCCCAAGTAACCAGCACAGGCTGGATCATTGCTCGCTGATGACTGTCTCCACCAGCTTGTTCCACGCCGCCTTGTGCTGGCACAGCTTCTTGCGCTGCTGGTGTAGGTAGTCGAAGCTGAAGGGGAAGTGCATCTCCAACTCGCGCAGGTAAGGCTGCGAGTAGAGCCGCCTGGCGCTGCCGGCCAGGTCGATGAACAGTGGGCACAGACTGATCTGTAGCATCTCTTTGAGCGGCCCCAACTCCGGGGCATCAAACACTTGCATGGAGGCGACCATCTCCAAACTGAAAAGCAAGGCGCGATTGGTAATCGCATCGAGCGGCCAGCGCCCGGCAGTTTGCGCAAATACGGTCATAATGCCAGATTGGGCATCGCTCTGCACGTCTTCCAGGTCATCCACCAATTGCGTCACACATCCATAGTAAAAAGCGAACTCGCGCTGGGCTTCGGTCAACTCCCCGGCAACCAGGTAGGCATCGGCCAGGGTTGAAGTCCCGCCTTTCTCGAAGCAAATCCCCAATGCATCCACCTCGTAGGGCGAGGTCGCGCCGCGCTGTAGCGCCAGGCTGCGTCCTTGAGCTGCATGGATCGCCAGCAGGCTTTCGTATACCTGAGGGTACCTGGGCCGCTCGAACGCGCTTTCGATGACCGTCACCAGTTTATAAATCGTTTGTTCGTGATCGTTCGCTGGCGACACGGGCCACCCCTCCAGCCGCCTGCGAAAGCGTTGGTTGAAGGCGTGCTTTGTTTCCGCAGACACCGCCGGGTCATCGAGATAGTTATCGGTGTACGGGTAGAGCATACTGTAAGCAAAGACCGCCGGCGTAACTTCCACCGGCAACCCAAATAGGAGTTGCATTAAGTTCATCGACCAGACGTTGCGGCAGGCCTGAAAAATGTCATCCACGCTGATTTCAGGATCAAATTCGTATGCCTGGCGGGCGAACTCGGATGCCGCTTCGATGAACCGGTAGCTGTGGATTGCTTCGATATGGCGATCTGTCATACCGAAGGCAACTTTGAGAAACTCGCCTGCTTGTGGCCCGAGTTGATCCTGGAGCATTTGGCGCTCGGCTGGGGTGCGCAGGGGGCGTTTGGCCTGATTGAGCAGGGTGTCGGTGAACTGCCCCAAATGTTTTTCAGATGCGCGCCGTTCGGCAGGGGTACGGACCGGGCCCAGCGGGGGGAGAGATGTTCCGGTTGCCCACCAACGCGCAGTAAAACGCGCCAAGAGTTCGTCAATGATCGGGTTTACAGATAAAACTTGAGTTAACATATTTACTCCACGTGCTTCGCGCTTTGCGCGCGGCAAATAGCGTTTTCGCGCCGTTGAATGGTATACGAAGCCGGCGGGTGAGGGTAGCGGGCATTGTCTTGACGCGCAGAACAAAAATAAGTGACAGTCACCTTAAAGGTGACTGTCACTTATTTTCATCAGGCGGGGAGGGCGGGATTCGAACCCGCGGCCGAGGTTTAAGCCCCGGCACTCACTTAGCAGGCGAGCCCAATCGGCCACTCTGGCACCTCCCCATATTCGGTTGTTAATGCTTGGGATAACTCAGCGGAGGGAGTGGGATTCGAACCCACGGTGGCTTTCACCACGACGGTTTTCAAGACCGTTACCTTCAGCCGCTCGGTCATCCCTCCGAGCCAAAAGATTTTACCATAATTTGGAAAACAGACCGGGAACCCGGTAATTGTTTTTCGCTTGGGAATATTCGGCATAAAAACTGCCACCCATTTAACCTTTCAAATGAGTGGCAGACGGTCACAGCTTACATTGGCAACTATTTTTTCTCTCGCAGCGACAAAGTGACCTTCACCCCATTTTTAGGGCGCATGGTTGCGCCCATGACTGTGGGATATGTCTGGTTGGGAGACACATGCAAATCATACTTTTGGAGCAGCATGGCCATGGCGAGAGGCCCCTCCAACAGCGCGAATTCATCCCCGGCGCATTTGCGAGGCCCACCGCTAAAAGGCACATAAGCAAACGCGTGACGGTTGGCGCTACGCTCGGCAGAGAAACGCTCCGGGTCGAAACGCTCAGGATCATCCCATACTTGCGGATTGTGATGAACGCCGTGACAGAAGGCCAATATTATGGCGTTGGCAGGCAAGTGATAATTTCCCAACTGGTCGGCCTCGTTCAACGCGCGTGGAATGAAGGGCACAGTAGAATACATGCGCATGAGTTCCATAAACACCTGCCGGGTATAGATCAGGCGACCCATATCCTCGAACGCCGGTGTGCGGTCTCCCAATACCTGGTCGATTTCCGCGCGCAATTTCTCCAGGATTTCGGGATATTTTTCCAGCGCAACGCCAAACCAGGTAAGGACCGTTGCGGTGGTTTCATAACCGGCCATGAAAATGGTCATGGTTTCATCGAACAATTGCTGTTCGGTCATCTGTTCGTTGGTCTCTTCATCCACCGCATCGAGCATCATTTGGACAAGCCCGGCCGATTCGCCTTTGTTCTGCCGACATTTGGCGATCATGCGGTTTACCGTCACCCGCACTGCACTCATATTCTGGTCGAATTCCCGCCATCCTGATCGAAGCCATTTCGGCAACCAGCCACTATACAGCGCTTCCCCGGCATATGTCACAATGCGCATGGTGCGTTGGCTGGTCTCCGCAATCTCGGCTTCAGAGAGCAACCCCTTGCCGAACATGGTACGTGTAATAACTTTGATGGTAATCTCTCTTGCTTTTTCCCCCAGTTCGAGTTCTGTGCCCTTTTCGACAACCGGCGCCCAGCCGTTTAATACTTCCGCGATGGTATCCGTCATGTCAGAGAAGATCTGCGCCAACTGTTTGCGATGCAAATGCGGCTGGATCATGCGTCTTTGGCGCAGCCAAAAATCTCCGCTGCTGGTCACCAATCCATTCCCTACGATTTCCCTGATGGTAGTATAAACCAGGTCTGGCTTGCGGTAGTTATGATAATTATCCCGCAAGATGCGCTGCAGATAGTCCGGGTTGCTGGCAAGGTAAACCGGCCAAACGCCAAAATTCAAACGCACCAAATCGCCGTGTTTGAGCATCATGTTCTTCAAATACTCAAAGGGATCACCGCCCAAAATCTTTGGCAATACGCCAAGCAATGGCACACCGTTTTCACTTGGAACAATATCCTGACGCTGTATAATGCCTGTTTCTGCCGAGATAGCCATATGGTTTACTCCTGTAATAAATAGCAATTGCGCGAATAGGAGTTGTTTTGTCTAATTATAGCTTATTCTTCGAACAATTACCAACACTCAATGCCGATAAGATTGGTATAATTCAGGCCCTATGGACAAAAAATACCATATCTGGACCGAAGGCTGTCAGATGAACGTGGCCGATTCGCAGCGCGTAGGCTCGGCGCTCGAACATCTCGGTTACGCCCAGACTGACCAGCCTGATCGCGCCGATATTATCGTTTTGAACACCTGCGTCGTGCGCCAGTCCGCCGAGGACAAGGCTTACGGGCGGCTCAGTTCCCTGCGCCCGCTCAAAGACAAAAACCCCAACCTGGTAATCAACCTGATGGGCTGCCTGGTGGGCGTGCGCAGCAGTGAAAAGCTACAAAAAAGATTCCCTTATGTGGATGTCTTTTCCCCGCCATCGGACCCGGGGCCTTTGGTTTCATTCTTAACCCAGGGCGAAATCCGCTCCGTTGAGGACGCGGAGACCACCCGTCGCTTTTTGGCGATGGACGATGACCTGGTCCTGCCCGTCAGGGAACGCGGCAGCCTCGTCTCGGCGCACGTCCCCATTGTCTACGGCTGTTCGCACGCCTGCACCTTTTGCATCATCCCCTACCGGCGCGGCATCGAACGCTCGCGCCCCGTAGGCGATATTGTGGCAGAAATCCGCTCATTGGCAGCGCAAGGCGTCAAGGAAGTGACCCTGCTCGGACAGATCGTAGACCGCTACGGCAAAGATATCCCCGACGGGCCGAACCTGGCCGGGCTGCTGCGCATTGTCCATGAAGTGGAAGGGTTGGAGCGCATCCGCTTCCTGACTTCGCATCCCAGCTATTTTGGCGAAGAACTGATTGACGCTATCGCGAACCTTCGCAAGGTCATGCCGCACATCGAGTTGCCCATCCAAGCCGGCGACGATACTGTGCTCGAAAACATGAAACGCGGTTATACTCAGGACGGTTACCGTCGCATCATCGCAACCATCCGCGCAAAAATCCCCGATTGTTCGATTGCCACAGATATTATCGTCGGCTTTCCCGGCGAGACCGAAGAGCAGTTCATGCAGACCTGGCAGGTGTTGGCCGACCTGAAACTGGACGTGGCCCACCTGGCGCGTTATTCGATGCGCGAAGGCACGGTCGCCACGCGCCGCATGGTTGATGACGTACCCGAAGAAGAGAAAATGCGCCGCTTCCGTCTCCTGGAGACGTTGCAGGAGCAGGTGGTCGCTGAGACCAACGCCCGTTCCCTCGGGCAGGTCGTCGATGTTTTGTTCGAGGAAAAGGTCAAGGGGCGTTGGAAAGGGCGCACGCCCACCAACAAGCTGGTCTTCGTCGAAACGGACGAGGATCTAAAGGGCAGAGTCGTCCCCGTCCATATTACCTGGACCGGTCCCTGGTCGATGCAGGCCAATCTGTTGCAACACACTGTTTCTATTAATCCATAAAAGCGAGAGTAACCATGAGAAAAGATGCCATCCGCACGATCGCCATTTGTGTCTTCCGCAACGGCAACCGAATTTTAGCCGGAGAAGGCTTTGATTCGATCAAACAGCAACTCTTTTATCGCCCGCTGGGCGGCACGATTGAGTTTGGCGAGCGCAGCGATGAGACCATCCGCCGCGAGTTGATTGAGGAGATCAAAGCCGAAGTGACCGACCTGCGCTATATCGGGTTGCTGGAAAACTTTTTTATCTATGCAGGCGAAAAAGGGCATGAGATCATCCTGGTCTATGATGGCCAGTTTGTGGATCGTTCGTTGTATGAGAAAACGGTCATCATCGGAGATGAGCTTGGTTCGCCAATCAGGGCTGTATGGGTTGATTTGAATGACCGCGGCCCGGGGAAACCTCCTTTGTACCCCACCGGTCTGGTTGAGCTTTTGCAAAAGGATCAATAAAAAATCTCCCGTCTGATGACGGGAGATTTTTTTGATGGAGATCAGAGACTGGCATTAACGCTGCTAAAAAGCTTCCCCACTGTTGGGCCAAGCAGGGTAACGGCGGCGATAATGACGATAGCGACTAGCATAATAATGAACGCATATTCCACCATGCCCTGTCCCATTTCAGTCAGGCTCATTTTCATGGTTTCACCTCCTTTCTTTTGGAAATTGGATAAGAGTAGTAGACTATATTTTAATGAGTTTGCGCCTGATTTACAATAGGAAGTTTGGCA
>JBARBA010000034.1:0-6393 GCA_049792555.1 Anaerolineales bacterium | reverse complement strand
AGGGATGATTATAGCTCAATCGATTCCTGCCTTTCCAGTTCTTATGGTGCGCCGTCCTGCCCGTCCTGCAAGCGCCACGCTTCCGATAACGCCTCCCAACCCGCATCGAACGGCCCGGCGGCCTGCACGCGCGATTTTCCATCGACCAGGCAGTAATACGGCGTGGCCGCGGCCTTATAGCGGCTCCAGATCGGGGCCTGGTTCCTGAAAGCCGCCATGACGGGCACCTCAAGTCGATACTCGTTAGCAAGCGCCCGGCTGATCGGCTCGTTGCTGTCGCACACCAGCGCGACCTGCAAACCGGGCATGTTGGCCGCCAGGCTGCGGATTTCGTCCAGCCTGTCCAGGCAGGCGGAGCAGGACGGGGAAACAAAGGCCAGCAGCAATGGCCGCCCGCGGAACGAGGCCAGCGTGATGCTTTTCCCGTCCAGGTCTGTGGCCTTGAAATCGGGCGCGGCCTGTCCTGACTTGAGCTTGGCAGCGTTTTGCGCCCAAACATTCGGTGCAACGATGCGGATGAGTTGGAAGGACAGCAAAAGGTTGAACAGCAGCACAACCCAAAGCAGGATGGAACTGACGACCAGCAGAGTTTCCATGAAATGCCTGTCAAAATAAATGAGTGATGGGGGGCGGCTTTCTTCAAATCCGCCCTTTCGTTCAGGTTTGTGGTGAGTATAGGCAATTCGCGGGAGATGTCAAGCAAAACAAGAATGCCAGACCTGCGCCATCAGCCCGTGCTCTCCGTTGGGACAGGGTCTTCGACCCGTCTTCCTGCTTGCCCCCTTTCAGCAATTCCCACCCCAAAAGCCGACAGCCGCCTCTCGCAGGGTGGCTGTCGGTTGGCATTTACCGTTTGGACAGGGGCCATCCTTGCGAGCGCGCATCCCGATCTGTCCTGCTTTGTTGTAATATTAATTTGAGTGTAGGAGCCATCGAGGAGCCATCGAGGAGCCATCGAGGAGCCATCGATCTCCCATCGAGCTCCCATCAAGCTCCAGTCGAGCTCCAATCGAGCTCCAATCAAGCTCCACAAGGGTTTTTTCCTCGCGGCCTTCCGCCTGCCGCAAAGCCCTGTTCGACGGTGGTCTCCTGACCACCGTCGAACCCGACCGCCGCCGAATTTTATTGACAGTTCTCCCCAAGCCGTGTATCCTCCACACCCATGAACCAACTGCCGCTCTTCGAAGCCCCCCGCTGGACCATCACCGAACTGACCCGCGCCGTGCGCCGCCTGCTCGAAAGCGACGAGCGCCTGCAAGACCTGTGGGTGCAGGGCGAAATCTCCAACTTTTCGCGCCCGGCCTCTGGGCATCTTTACTTCACGCTCAAAGACTCCGGCGCGTCCCTGCGCTGCGTGATGTGGAAGCCCGACGCCGCGCGCATGAAACTGCCCCTGCAAGACGGTCTGTCCATCGAAGCGCATGGCAAAATCGGCGTCTACGAACCCGGCGGCCAGTACCAGTTTTACGCCGACCTGATCCGCCCGGCGGGCGAAGGCCAACTCTACGCCGAGTTCATGCGCTTGAAGAGCCTGCTCGAAGTCGAAGGCCTCTTCGACCCGGCGCGCAAACGACCCGTGCCGCAATTCCCTCGAACCATCGGCATCGTCACCTCGCCCACCGGCGCAGCTTTAAGGGACATGCTCAACGTTTTACGGCGACGCCTGCCATTGGCCGAAGTGGTCCTGGCGGCTTCCCCCGTGCAGGGGGCCGAAGCCCCCCACGCCCTTGTGCTGGCCTTGCAAAAACTAAACGCCCTTGTCCATCCCGACGTGATCCTGCTGGCGCGCGGTGGCGGTTCCATCGAAGACCTGTGGGCCTTCAACTACGAAAGCGTCGTCCGCGCTGTGGCTGTTTCGGCGGCCCCCGTCATCAGCGGCGTCGGACACGAAACCGACTTTACCCTGGTCGATTTCGCCGCCGACCTGCGCGCCCCCACCCCCACCGCCGCCGCCGAACTGGCCACCCCCTACACCGTCGCGGACTTGTCGTCCATTGCCCAGGGCTACCAGAACCGCCTCACCGAGGCCATCGCCTGGCAACTCGTCGAAGCGCGCCGCGCAACCCAGACGCTCACCGAACGCCTGCGTTTCCATTCCCCGGCCCGCCACTTGCTGGCCGAAACCCAAAGACTCGACGATCTCTCGGTGCGCAGCAGCCGCGCCCTGGCGCACCGCCTGCAACTGGAACGTCTTCATATAAATACCCAATCGCAACGCCTCGAATCGCTCAGCCCATTGGCCGTGCTCAAACGCGGATACGCCGTCGTCACGCGCCGTCAGGATGGAGTCCTCGTCCATAACGCGCAGCAGGCCCCGGTCGGGTCAGAGCTGCGCGTGCGTTTGGCCGAAGGCGAGTTGGACGTTCAGGTACAAGAATCCCGCTTGAAGGAGTCGTAATGTCCCCATCCAAAAAGTCGCCAGAAGATTTAACCTACGAAGAAGCCTTTGCCGCGCTCGAATCGATTGTCGAAGCGCTGGAAAGCGAACAGCACCCGTTGAACGAAGCCATTGCTCTCTACGAGCGCGGACAAGCGCTCTCGAAACACTGCGCCGTCCTGCTCGAAAAAGCCGAGTTGAAAGTGCGCCAGTTGAGCGGCAGCGACATCACGGCGTTTGAAGCGGGCGAGTAAATGCCTTTCTTCGATGGAGTGCTCCATAATCACGCCTTGCAAACGGCGCTACTCGCCTGGTTTATTGCCCAAATTTTGAAACCGCCGCTGGAATACCTGCGCAAAGGCAAATGGAACTGGGGCTTGTTTTTCAGCGCAGGCGGCATGCCCAGTTCGCATTCGGCCTTGATGGTCGGCGCGACCGCCGGCATTGGCCTGCACGAAGGCTTTGAGACCTCGGTTTTTGCGCTGGCCGTGGCAATTACAATGATCGTCATTTATGACGCTGCTGGTGTGCGCCGCCAGGCCGGCATCCAGGCCCATAAAATCAACATCCTGATCGAAGAACTGCTGGCCGGGCATCCTATTTCAGACAAGCAGTTGCTCGAAGCGCTGGGCCATACCCCCATGGAAGTCTCCGGCGGGATTTTGCTGGGGATTGTGGTGGCGATTGCGCATTGGTTGTATTTTAAATAAACGGCGCGTTACTCAGGCGGGGGCATTTCCGTTATACCGCCCGGACTTTCGGGAGGACAGGTGTCGAAACCACCTTTACCAACAATTCCCCCGAAATATTGAGATGGTACTTGTATTGTGCGTATCAATTTGATACGATCAAACCCATTCAAAAAAAGGAGCATTCTCATGGACGAACTTGTTGCGCTTGTATCAAAGAAGACCGGCTTGAGCAAAGATCAAGCCACCGCCGCCGTCAAAGTTGTGCTTGATTTCATTAAGTCGAAACTGCCCGCGCCCGTTGCGGCTGAAGTCGACGCTGTTTTGGGCGGCGGTGCGTTGGGTGGAGTAGCCAGCGCCCTGGATGACGGTAAAATTGACGGCAACGACGTTGCCAATTTGTTGGGTGGCTTTATGGGTGGCAAGAAATAGGCAACCAGGTTGTAAAAGCAGCGTAGCTGGCCTCCTCTTTTGGGGCCAGCTACTTTTTTATCGGCTCATCGTAATTGCTCAATAATTGGTGGTTGAGTAGGCGGCGATGCTGTTCCGCCGCCGTACACTGCACCGAACGTACACCTGTCCCGGTGTCCCTTCGGGAGTACAGGTGTCGAAACCACCTGTCAACAACAATTCCCCCAAATTTTGAGAAGATACGGCTCATCAGTAAGGTCGATAGCCGATCATGGAACTTTTTGCCGGTGGTGTCGTCTTATCCCTTGAAAGGAGATAATGTATATGAAAATAGGACGTTTTACCTTACTCTTTGGGGCGCTGGTCATCTTGTTGGCTGCCTGCGCGAGCGCGGCCAAAACCGCAACGACCGATTCGACGGAAATCATCCCGGCAGGCACCGCGCCGGGCGACAGCTCCGCCTCAGGGCCGATGGGTGGGGCCGGGGTGTATTCATCGACAGAGCCGGCGCCGGTCCCGACAGACAACGACATGCCGATCGCTTTCCCTGCCAATACGCCGGTATTGGTTTGGCAGCGCACAGGCGGGATTGCCGGTTTTTGCGATGACGTGACCGTCTTTGCCAATGGCGATTATAGCGTTGTGAATTGTGCGAATAAATCTTCCCAGACCGGCCAACTCAGCGCGAGCCAACTACTGCAACTTACCCGCCTGGTCAATAAGGTCCAGCCCTTTGCAAATGAAAACAGTAACCCGGCTGGTGTTGCGGATGCAATGTCTGTAAAAACCACCTTCAAGGGCATCGGGCCGCTGGAAGCCAGCCAGGAAGATATCGCCACCCTCAGCAACTTTGCCGCTTTACTGGTAATCCAGGTTGCGCCTGTCAGCGCTGGCTATCCGGTCGCCGTATCCAAAGCGCGTGATTTTTTGGTTGCCGAATTGAGCCTCCCGGCTGACGAAATACAAATCGTCAGCGTCGAGGCTGTGGAATGGCCCGATCGCTGCCTGGGCGTAGTTACGATGGGGATGATGTGCGCACAAGGCGTGACGCCCGGTTATCGGGTTGTTTTACAGTCGCAGGGCCAGCGCTACGAGCTGCACACCGACGAAAGCGGCGAGAGCATCCGGCTGTTCCAGTAACAATGCACACGTAGGGGCGCAGTGGGTTTCGGTACGCGCAAGACGCTACTCAACCACCATCTGCGCCCCTACGTGTGACGTATTCTTCTTTTCAAGAACCCAATCACGCTCTGAATTTCGGGGACTTTGAGCAGTACCACCCCCAGGCCGTAGACCAGACCCCCGGCGGCCACGCCGCCCAGGCCGACCAGCCAGGGATTCAGACTCCCGAAAGACTTTATCCAGAACAACAGGCCGAGCGCCATCCCCAGCGCCGCCAACGTAAATTGTCCCACGCCTTTGGCGATATCTGCGCCGTTGAGACCTTTCAAGCGGCGGCGCATCAACAGCACCAGGATCGTCGCTTCGAGCGCCGTTGCCAGCGAATTGGCCAGCGCCAGCCCGCCCAGCGGCAGCCAGCCTGCCGAGGCAAACATCCCCGGAAAGATAAAACTAAAGACGGCATTCAGCGCCATGGCCGCCGTGCCGACGATCACCGGCGTTTTGGTGTCATGCAGCGCATAAAACGCGCGCGACAGGATTTCGACCACCGAATGACCGACCAGCCCGGCGGTATACCACAGCAGCGCCCAGGCTGTCAGCTCGGTGGATGTGGCGTCGAACGCGCCGCGCTGAAAGAGCATTATCACCACCGGCTGGCGCAGCAGGATCAGCCCAACGGTGGCCGGGATGGCCAGCAGCAGAATCCCGCGCAGCGTGGAGGCCAGCGAGGCGCGCATCTCGTCGATCTCGCCGCGCGCCACCTGCGCCGAAAAGGTCGGCAGGGCGGCGGTGGCAATCGACTGCGCAATCGCAAAGAGCGGCATGGTCATCACCATGATGGCCACCTTGATGGCCGAAAGACTGCCTGCTCCGAGACTGGCGGCTACCATCGTATTAATCACGAAGTTCAATTGCACGGCAGCCACGCCCAACAAGCGCGGGGCCATCAAGCGCGCCACTTCACCCACCGCCGGGTTGCCGATGCCCAATGTTGCGGAATATCGCCGCCCGGCCAGCTTGACCAGGTCAGGCAGTTGGATTGCCAGGTGCAGGAATGCGCCCAGCACGTAGCCCCAGGCCAACCCGTAAATGCCCATCGTCGGGACGAAGAAGACCAGCCCCAGAATCCAGCCGATCCAATAAAAGACCGGGGCCAGCGCGGGCAGCCAGAACTTTTGGTGCGCGTTCAGAATGCTCATCACCATACCGCTGACGCCAAAAATCGTCGGCGCGATCAGGATGATGCGCAACAGGTCGGTGGTCATGTCCAGGAGCGCCGGGGTGGCTTCGTGGTCGAGCGCAAACAGGACATAACGCACCAGCGCCGGGGCGAAAAGCGCGGCCAGGGCAGAAGTGAACGCCAACGCCAGCGAAGCCAGGTTGGTCACTGCCGAGGCCAGTTTCCAGGCCCCCTCGCGGTTTTCTTTGGCAAGGAAACCGGTAAAAGTCGGCAAAAAGGCCGAAGCCAGCGCCCCCCCCGCCATCAGGTTGAACAATACATCCGGGATGGTAATGGCGGCGTTGAAAGCGTCCATTGGACCGGTGGTGCCGAAGGCGCGCGAGACCAGCACCTGGCGCACCAGCCCGACGATGTTACTTAAAACAAAAGCCGCCATCACGGTCCCGGCGGCGCGGGCAATCTGGCGGTTGGCGGCGGCAGATGAGTTTGTAGTCACGAGTGGGGATTATATCAGCAGAATGTCATCCGACTCTTTGTGACTACTTTGACAATGTCAGATTAAACAAATGTTCTATGGCAAAATGAGAGATATGGAGAAAAAAAAAGAATTCACT
>JBARBA010000033.1:0-1910 GCA_049792555.1 Anaerolineales bacterium | reverse complement strand
GCCCAGCGTGTCGTTAAGGGTCTTGAAATTGTCCAGGTCGATGAACAGCAGCGCGCCTTCCCGGCCGTTACGCATACTGGATGCCAATGCATGTTTTAGGCGATCCAGCATCAGGCGCCGATTGGGCAAACCGGTGAGCGGGTCGCTGGTTGCCTGCGATTGCAGCAATTCATTTACCCTTTCGAGTTGCGCATTCGCCCGCCTTAGATTGCCTTTGGACTCGTACAGCTCGGTTATATCGCGTCCGATCCCGAGTACCGAGGTCACATGGCCCGACAAATTGCGTTCCGCCGTCAACCGGATATGGCTGCATAACTCTTTGCCGTCTTTGGCTATCCACTTCAGCTCGAACTGCGAATTATTCCCGCTTGCGAACACTTCATTTATTTTTTCCTCGTAGAGATCCGAATTAGCCCCACCCGGATACTCCGAGGGCTTTCTGCCCAGCAGCGCCGCCACGCCGCCCTCGCTCATTGCCCCAAACGCCGGATTGACGTAGATGCGGCGGCAATTGCTGTCGTAACGGGCAACTGTATCGGGAGAGTTTTCGATCAATGTGCGCGATTCCTGTTCGCGCACCACAAGCTCCTCTTCCCTGCGTTTTCTGTCGTCGATATTGAACGTCACGCCGATGAACCGCTGCCCGCGCTGGTTGTTTGCGCTATCCATGATCTTGCCGTAATTGGCATACCAGACCCACTTGCCGCGTTTCGAGCGGATCCTGAACTCGCAGCGGTATTGCGCCTTGACACCCGTCAGATGGTCATTGACGGCAGCATTGAGGCGCGGGATGTCGTCGGGATGGATGATTTTGAAGATATCGTCGATGTATGCAGCAGCTTCCTCGTCGCTGTAACCGAGTTCGCATAAGGTTTTCGCCGCCTTGCGTATAACCTTTCCAGTTACAAGGTTGTTTTCCCACAGATCAAGACCGGCTGCTTCCAGGGCAAGCTCCAGTCGTTCCTCGTTCAAATCCTGTTCACTCATGTCCGCATCTTTACCTGGGTGAAGAGGCAAATCGGCACTTCCGCGTTCTTCTCTGTCGCCTGGTTTGCTTTGTCATTTAGATTGCTTAGCCGTAAAAGTTGCCCGAGTTTCCCAAAGTTTTCTTCAGGGTTGTGGGACATCGCAAGACCCGTGCCAAGGTGACATGCGACTTCCCACGGGGGAAATCATTAAATTAAGCGCTTATTGCAAGCTCGGCGTGACGATTCCGGGACAGAATCCGTCGAAGTCTTGACCGAAGCTCGGATGCCACAGCCCTATTTTCGGGGCTGCATTTGCTGGTTCCCGGTATAAAATGCGCGCCTATTTTCAGACTAACCTCGTAAAGGAATTAATATGTCAGAAGGATTTCACGTTCACGGCGCACACGATCACGCAGTGGAGCACGGCGCCCACAGCGGTGACAAATTGAGCGGACAAGTCGCGATCTTTACCGCGATCCTGGCTTCCGTGGGAGCCATCGTCAGCTACCAGGGCGGCGACACGCAGAATCAGGCCATGCTGTTCAAGAACGAAGCCGTGCTGAAAAAGACGCAGGCTTCGGATCAGTGGAGCTTTTATCAGGCCAAAAGCAACAAGGGACATTTGATGGAACTCGCCTCCGACATGGCGCCGAAGAACAAGCACGATTACTACAAAGCCCAGATCGAGAAATACGAAAACGACAAGAAAGAGATCAAAGCCAAAGCGGAGGCATTGGAAGCCGAATCTGAAAAAGCCAATGAGGAAAGTGATCACGCGATGCATCCTCACCATAAGTTGGCGCAATCCATGACGTTGATACAGATCGCCATTTCCCTGGCGTCGATCACCGTATTGACGCGCAAAAAATGGTTGTTCGCCTTAGCCGGTGTCGCGGCAGCGGGTGGACTTGCCATGTGGGGCTTGGCGCTGGCAGCTTAAGC
>JBARBA010000032.1:0-2145 GCA_049792555.1 Anaerolineales bacterium | reverse complement strand
GCAGTTGTCCGCGCTTCACTTCCAGCTCCTCGCTGTGTCGGCGCAAGGTCTGCGCCAGCAGGCTGGAAAGGTAGGCCACGGCCATGAAATAAAATAAATTACTGAAGATCCAGGTCTGCAGCTGGCGGCTGCTGGGAACTGCAATCTGCATGCGCGGAATGACGTTGTAATAAATCAGCTCGGCCAAGCCGCCAATCAAAATAAAACTGAATCCCGCGACCATAAACGTGGCTTTGCGCGAGAACAGGATGCTGGCGACGATGATGGCCAGCGGGTAGAGCCAGATAAAATAACTGTCTTGCGTGCCGGTCAGATAAATCAGGCCTGTAACGATGAGCAAATCAAAAATTAATTGAATGCCGGCGTGCCACTTGGCATCGGGCATCCACCGAGTCAGGATCGAGTACACGATCGCCATCGTGTACCAGAGGATCATCAAAGGAATGAAGTAGCGGGTGGAAACCTCTAGCTGGCTGGTTTTTCCCAAAAGAATCACGATAGCGAGAAGCAGCGTAATTAAAAAAAAACGGACACGGGCAAGCCATGCGAGCCAAGCAGCGACATTTTGTGTCAGTTCCATTCAGGACGAGCTTGTCAGCAAGCTTCCTTCCGGCTTATGAAAATTCCGATCAGGTCTGGGTCTGAAAAAAGAGGTGAAGAGCAGCCTTATGGGCTGCTCTCCCGATCTTTTGCGAACTTGGAGCCGGTCATTTGGACTCCTAGTGCGCTTTGCTCAACTGTCCAATCAGCGAGAATAGTGGCAAATACATGGAGATGACGATGCCGCCAACCACAAGTCCCAGAACAACGATCATCATCGGCTCCAAAGCCGCCAACAAATCTTTTACGGCCGCGTCCACTTCGTCTTCGTAAAAGTCGGCTACTTTTTGCAGCATGGCGTCCATCGCGCCCGTCTGTTCACCGACGCCGATCATCTGCGTCACCATGCCGGGGAAAACATTCGTTTCCTTCAAAGGGTCAGCCAGGTTGCGGCCACCCTCGAGCGCTTTGCGAACTTCCATCAAGGAGGCCTCGATCACGGCGTTCCCCGCTGTGCGGGCCGTAATTTCCAAACCTTCGAGGATGGGAACGCCACTGGAGATCAGGGTGCCGAGCGTGCGAGTGAATCGTGCCACAGCGATTTTCCTGAGCAGAAGTCCCAGCAAGGGTAACTTGAGCAGGATGCGGTCAATAGCCATACGCCCGACGGGCGTCTTGTACCAAACCTTTAGCCCGATGATTGCACCGACGAAGGCCACCAGGATCAGGAAGCCGAAAATGCTGCCGATAAAATTGCTGAGCGCGATGACGATGCGGGTAGGCAGCGGGAGGTCCACGCCCAAGCCCAGGAACAAGGTCGCAAAAATCGGAACGACCTTCCACAGCAGCAGCACGATGACGGCTCCGGCCACGGATAACACCGCGATCGGGTACACCAGCGCCGACTGCACGGCGCGCTTGAGCTTCACGTTCTTTTCAATGTAGGTGGAAAGACGCTGCAGAATGGTATCGAGAATACCGCCCGTTTCTCCGGCCTCGACGAGGTTGACGTACAACGCATCGAACACTTTCTCGTATTGCCGCATGGCGGCGGACAGTGTCGATCCGCTTTCCACGGCTGCACGAGTTCCCGTCAATACATTTTGAAAAACCTTGTTTTCCTGCTGCCCGGCCAGAATTTCCAGGCACTGCACCAGAGGCAAACCAGCATCGATCCTGACGGAGAATTGGCGGGTGAATACGGCCAACTCTTTGGAGTCGACGCCACCGCCAAATGTCGGCAAGCTGAACTCCTTGCCCTTCTCGGACATTTTGGTGACGTTGATTTGCTGGCGCTTGAGGGTATTGACAAGTTCCGACTTGCTCGTGGCCGCCACCTCACCGCTGACCGTGGCCCCGGCGCGATTGGTACCTCGATAAGTAAAAACCGGCATCGTTCTTTCCTCCTCAAAATTCATCCAACCCGACATCGAACCAAAGCTTCGGGGATGGCGTGACTAATCCTTGCGAGATCCACACTCCGGCCCGCAATTAAATCCGGCATACCGCAAATACAACGCGCCCCCGATATCAGCGCCGAACCGGTGTCACAGGCGTGCGCGAGGTGGGCGAAGTCACGCCTCGGTTAATCATGTCCTGCAGCTC
>JBARBA010000031.1:0-7431 GCA_049792555.1 Anaerolineales bacterium | reverse complement strand
CGCTTCTCCGATGCTTACTGTTTGCTCAAGTGTCTCTTCATATTTGATCGGTGTGAATTTTCGAGTCATGTTTGAAGTTTACCACTCCGTCCCAACTCCTCCGACAAACTGCTAGGACCAGATAAGGGTACAGAGCGTGTGTTTCGTGGTGGTTCGTTCTACAACGATGAGGTCGGCATTTTGTCTGCAAATCGTGGTGGTAATGATCCTGTCCAAGCATCCAAAGATGTAGGCTTTCGTTGCACTGCATCGCAGTAGGCTCACCCTCGCGTAGAAACTAGCATCCAAAGGTTTTATGTCCACCCTCATCGGTCAAACCCTGCTCAACCAATTCAGAGTAGACGCCTTCATCGCCTCCGGCGGCATGGGCGCGGTTTATCGCGTGCTGGATACGCGGCGCAATGTGACCCTGGCGATGAAGGTCTTGCACGCCGAGCTGGCCGACGACCCGCACATCATGCAGCGTTTTCAACGCGAAGCCCAGGCGCTCAAAAAGCTGGCCCACCCCAACATCGTGCCGTTTTACGGCCTGTACCAGGCGGACGACCTGGTGTTCCTGCTCGAATACTTTGTGAATGGCCCGACTCTCAAGGATGTGCTGCGCCAGGCCAAAGGCGCGCTGACCCTGCCCGATGCGCTGACTTACATCAAGCCCATTTGCGCCGCGCTGGGGTTTGCCCACGCCAGTGGGGTGGTGCATTGCGACGTTAAACCGGGCAACGTGATGATCGACGCCAACGGGCAGGTCTACCTGACGGATTTCGGCATTGCGCGCCATGCTGAAAGCGTCGTCACCACCTTTGGCGCGGCGGGCACGCCCGGTTACATGGCCCCGGAGCAAATCCGCGGCGAGATTCTTTCCCCGGCGACGGACGTTTACGCCCTGGGCGTGATCCTGTTCGAGATGCTGACCGGACGTCGTCCGTTCCGTGGCGACGAACAAGCCACCACGCAGGGCGGCGCTACCAGCGCGGAGCGCATCCGCTACGGGCATTTATACGTGCCGCCGCCCCATCCCAGGGAGATCAACGCCGCAATCCCGGCCGAGGTGGAGGCCGTCATCCTGAAAGCGCTGGAAAAAGCTCCAGAAAACCGTCATCAGGATGCGGGGGCGTTTTTCGGCGCGCTGCTCCGGGCGGCGGGAGTGTCCATCGAGCAGGTCCAGGCTGCGGTCCAGGTCGGCGGCGTTCCGGCGAATCCCGTTTCAACGGCTGACGGGCGCTTGTTGGTCTCCCCGAAGCGCGCCTCGTTGCCGCCGGTCTTGTGGATTATGGGGGGCGCGCTCTTGTTTTTTTGCGTCGCTTGCGTTGCTGGCGTCTGGCTGTTTCGATCCGGCCTGGCGGCTGCGCCCCGGCCCGTTCAAAACTCACCTGTGGCGGTGACGGTCCGCCCCGCAAACCCGGTGGAACCATCCGCCACCTCGCCGTCCGTGAGTTCCCCAGCCACGCGCCGCCCGCCGCAGCCGACGTTTACGCCGGACCTGGGGCCGATTTACTACCCGTTGAGCGGCTGCGCCCCATCCCGGCTGCGCGTCGGGGATACGGCGTATGTGTATGGCAAAGACCGCCTGTTTGTCCGCAACAGCGAAGATACCCACCCCGCAGATAACATTATCGGCTATATTTATCTTGGCGATTTTGTCGATGTGATTGGCGGGCCGCGTTGCAGTTACGGGTGGCTGATGTGGAAGATCAGCCCGCCTTCCGGCCCCGACGGTTGGACGGTGGAGAATAATGGCACCGACTTTTTCCTGCTGCCGAAAAAGGAACAGGCTGGCGGCTCCTGTTCCGGGATATTAAAGACACGCTTGCAGGTTGGCGGGCAGGCGCAAGTCAGCCGCAATGGCGTCCCCAACGCGCTGCGCAAGGGAACCGGGACCGGCTTTACCAAAATCGGCAAACTCGAACCAGGCTCGATCATGGAACTGTTAAAAGGCCCGGTTTGCGCGGACGGCTACGCCTGGTGGAAAATACGCACTTCGAGCGGCGCGACAGGCTGGACGGCAGAAAGCGACAGCGCCAGCTATTTTTTGAATCCTTATCCTTAATCAACTTCGTCTGGATGGCAAAATGTCTAAAAATCTGTTAGGCAGGGTTCTACTAAATCAATATCGTATCGATTCCTTTATCGCTTCGGGGGGCATGGGGGCGGTCTACAAGGTTTGGGACTTGAAGCGCAATGTGCCGTTGGCGATGAAAGTCCTGCAAAACGACCTGGTGGACGATCCTTCGGCTTTTAAATACTTCCAGCGCGAGGCGCGCGCCCTGCAAAGGCTGGCGCACCCCAACATCGTGCCGTTTTATGGGCTGTATCAAACCGAGGACCTGGCCTTCATCCTGGAGCAGTTTGTGGACGGGCCGGACCTGCGCGATATCTTGCGCAAACAGCCCAATGGGATGCCCATCCCTGAGGCAATGATGTACATGAAGGCGCTCTGCTCGGCGCTGGGGTATGCGCACGCCAACGAGGTGGTGCATTGCGATATCAAACCCGGCAACGTAATGATCAACAGCGGTGGGCAGATCTACCTGGCCGATTTTGGCATTGCCCGTCATGCCCAGAGCACCACGACCACCATTGCGGGCGCAGGCACCCCGGCCTATATGGCCCCCGAACAAATCCGCGGAGAGCAGGTCACGCCCGCTACGGATGTGTACGAGCTTGGCATCCTGTTTTTTGAACTGCTGACCGGCAGGCGTCCATTCCGCGGGGACGAGCCGGAGAGCCTGGCCGGGGGCAGCACGTCCGGCGAGCGCATCCGTTATGCCCATCTTAACCTTCAACCGGTAAACCCATCCAGGCTAAACCCAGGCATTCCCCAAGCGCTCTCTGCGGTGATTCTCAAGGCTCTTTCCAAAGCGCCCCGGGGGCGTTATGCGGATGCCCAGAGTTTTTACCTGGCGGCCTGCCAGGCGATTGGCCGGACTCCCGAAGCCATTCCCGATCATTTGCCCGGGCAGACCGGTTTCCCGGTGGCTAGTCCAACACCAACCCCAACGCCTGCTCCTGCTCCACGAAACACGCAACCGGCAAACGCCAAAGGCAAGTACGCCATGCTGGTTGGGGGTGGGGTTGTGTTGTTGTTAATCGTGTTCATGTTTGTCCAAAAGGGTGGCGATCCTCCCCCTGCAACTCCTTTCGTCGATGTCCCAACGGTGGTTATTCCCGATAATCCTACTGATGCACCGCCTGTTGTTCATTCACCGCAAGACCCCACTTCTGTGGTTGTTTCTCCTACTGAAGTGTCGTTGGTGGCCTTGACATTGTCATCAAAACCAAATCCCACAATTGACCGAAAAGCTTTGCAATCCAATGCACTTAAAAATGGTTGCATACTTGGTGCCTTATGGTATTCGCTTGAAAGCGATAATAATGGACAGCACGGAGACTGCTTACCCCTTGATAGCTGGGGTATCATATCTAAAGATCACGGTCTAACTATCTCATTGACGAATTCCGCGCAAACAATTAGACAGGGCATATATATGCCTATCAGTGGTGGAACAAAAATAAGTTTCAAACTTGTACTTTCAACCTTATACACCCCATATGACGATAACCTTGCTAACATCTCCATTGGAATAATTTCTATTAATTCACATGACGTAGAATCAGAGACGCTTTTGATTTACCAAAAGGAAAGTCCAACAAGCGGCTATCCCATCTTTGTGAAATCAAGAGAACGAAATGGTTACGCTGCTTATCTGACACAAAATGGAGAATATAGGAAATATACCGAATTTACTCCGCAAGAAATACTCCTGAATTTATCAGAAACAAATCAAATGACAATTTTTATTGATGGCTCTCAAGTAATAAAAATGACCATTCCATTTCAAGATACGGCTTTTTGGATTGGGTATCGCCTGCCAGAGAAGGGTCAAATCAATGCTGAAATTTCAGATTTCAAGATTCAAGGCAAGTGAAAAACGGTTGTATTTCGACATATATGAAAAACACACTGCTTTGGGACGCGAGCAGGATGACATGGTGTTTAATGTGAGCCGGTAACAAAAACACGTTAAACAAGTCACAGGAAAAGATGAGCCAAAACTTAATCGGCAAGGTTTTATTAGACCAATATCGCGTTGACGCCTTCATTGCCTCCGGCGGCATGGGAACGGTTTATCGCGTTTGGGACATCAAGCGCAACGTGCCCCTGGCAATGAAAACCTTGCACGCCGAACTGGCCGACGACCCGACGGTTTTCAAACGTTTTCAGCGCGAAGCGCAGGCTTTGCAGCGACTTAAGCACCCCAACATCGTCCCTTTTTATGGCATGTTCCAGGCGGGCGGCGAAGTCTTTTTGCTGGAAGCCTTCATCGACGGCTGGTCGTTCCAGGAAATTTTGCGCGAGCATAAAAGCGGCATCCCGCTGGCCGAAGCGCTGCGCTACATCAAAGCCATCTGCTCTGCCTTGGGATATGCCCACGAAAACGGGATTGTCCACTGCGATATTAAACCTGCCAACGTGATGGTGGATCGCAGCGGCAATATTTTCCTCACCGATTTTGGCATCGCCAAGTTTATCGGCGGCGCGACCACCACCTCGACGTTTGTGGCCGGGACGCCGGCGTACATGGCCCCGGAGCAAATCCGCGGGCGGGGAATTACACCGGCAACCGACGTGTATGCGCTGGGGGTGATGCTCTTCGAAATGCTGACCGGCCTGCGTCCTTTTCGCGGAACCGAACCGGAAACGGTGGCGGGCGGAGCCACCCCCAACGAACGCATCCGCTACGGGCATCTGAAAATCACCCCGCCCGACCCGGCCAAAATCAACCCGGCGGTTGGCGAAGCGGTGGCCCAGGTCATTCTGCGCGCGATGGCCAAATCGCCGCAGGAGCGTTATCAAACTGCGCAGGAATTTTTCCTGGCGTTGTCGGCTGCCGCCAGGCTCAAAGCCAACCTGATCCCGGTTGTCACCGGCCTGACAGGGCCGATGGACACACCGGCTCCCGTTCCGCCGCCCGTTGGCAGCCCGCCAAGTTCTGTTCCCACACCGGGGTTGCGCCCGACGCCATCTCCCCGGCCTCGCCAACGACGGCAAAGGATGGTAGTCGTATTCTTGCTGGGCGGATTTTTACTGGCCCTGGCAGGCGGCTTTATTTTCCTGGCGTCGGGGGTTTTCCCCGCTCACCCTGATGATACGCCATTGCCCGATACACAAACGCCGCTTCCCGTTTTTATGACACCCACTCCTATTCCACTTACGCCCGCAGCTTATTGGACGCTCACATCCCCCCCAACTTCGACCGCCATACTGTTTACGTCTACGCCCTATTTGACAGTTACACCTTCTTTGACATCCGCCCCTGAATGGACGGCCACTCCGTATCCGACGGCCACTCCCTACCCGACTTCGACCTTGTACCCTACCCTGACGCCATACCCGACCTATACGCCCTACTCAACTTCCACCCCCGTTCAACCAAACCGGCAGACGCCGGAGGCGTTTATCCGATCTTATTATGCCGCAATCGCAAAACACCAGTATAAGCAAACCTGGTCGCTGCTTACCGATCGGTTTATCCAAAAATATAATGGGCCAGACAAGGGAGGTTATAACGGGTATGTGAAATACTGGAATACTGTCAAAAACGTCGAAATCTTGAGCGTGGATGTTCAAAGCCTCACAGATTCCCAGGCCCAGGTTGTCATAAAGACAATTTTCCACATGAAAGCCGGTCAAGACTTTCCCAACACGTTGAAAAACACTCTTTTTTGGGATACAGGCAGAAAAACATGGCTTTGGGATGTGAGCGCGTAAAAAATCAGTTCTTTGGGAATTTCCGTGATCTACCCCGTATGTCGGGATTAATCCCGACATACGGGGTGGCCCCCAGATATGGGGGAACACCACGCCAATTCCCAAAGAGCCAAAAAATCTGATTGGCGAGCCAAAACAACATGACTAACATTATTGGTAAGGTTCTTCTTGAACAATTCCGCGTCGACGCCTTCATCGCCTCCGGCGGCATGGGGTCGGTTTATCGCGTCTGGGATTTGAAGCGCAGCGTCCCGCTGGCGATGAAAACCCTGAATGCTGACTTGGCGGAAGACGAGCACGTTTTCAAGCTCTTCGAGCGCGAAGCGCGCGCGCTCAAGAAGCTGGCGCACCCCAACATCGTCTCGTTTTACGGGCTGTTCCAAACCCCTGAGTTTGCCTTCCTGCTCGAACAATACGTGGATGGCCCATCGCTCAACGATATTCTCAAACAAAACCGTGGCCAGCCGTTGAATTTTACCCAGGCCATGATTTACTTGAAGGCGATTGCGTCTGCCCTGGGGTACGCCCACGCCAACGGCGTAGTGCATTGCGACGTGAAACCCGGCAATGTGCTGGTCGACCGGGGCGGCGGCGTCTTCCTGACCGATTTTGGCATTGCCCGCCACGTGGATAGCACCACGACGACGCTGGGCACAATGGGCACGGCGGCTTACATGGCCCCCGAACAAATCCGCGGCGAACCGGTTGCCCCGGCGACGGACGTGTATGCTTTGGGCGTTGTGCTGTTTGAATTGTTCACCGGGCAGCGCCCCTTCAAGGGTACCGAGGTGGGGGATGACTCGGGGGCGACCGCCAACGAGCGCATACGCGCCGCGCACCTGCGCGTCCCGGCCCCGGATGCGCGCGCTGCCAACCCCAATGTCCCGGCTGCGCTGGCGGCTGTGATCCAAAAAGCCATGTCCAAGCCGCGCGAAGCGCGTTACCAGAACGCCAACGACCTGCTGACGGCGGCCTGCGCTGCGCTGGGCATCGGCGTGGACGCAATTCCCGTGAGAGTCAGCGCGCCTTCGGGTCTTTACGAGCAGGCCGCCGCCCCGGCTGGGGCTGCCAAACGCCCGAAGACAACGCCAGCGTTTTGGATCGGGGCGTTGTTGGTCATCATGGTGGTGATCGGCGGCATTTTCTCCATTTCCAGAGGGGCGCAGCCGACTTTACCGCCATCGACTCGAAATATATTTCCCACGGATGTTCCATCGCACCCAACCGAAGAACCCCCTACGGAAGAAGTGACCTCGCCGACAGACGAACCCCAACAGGTTGAGCCGGCCACCGTCAAGCCTCAACCTACGGCCAGGCCCAGGCCGACCCAATTCTCCTGTCCCGGCGCTCCCCATCCGGTGCGGTTCAAGGTCAATCAGTCGATTTACGTCTGCACGAAAAATGATAAACTGGCATTGCATCCCAAACCAGCCGACGATAACCGCACGTGGCTGTCTCCCGGAAGCCACCTCACCATCATCGCCGGCCCGCGCTGTGCAGAGGCAAACATCTGGTGGCGGGTGCAGACGGAATCCGGGGAAATGGGCTGGGTGATGGATGGGACGGATGCAATCGATAAGAATTATATTTGCGCAATGCCATGAAAGACAAATTCACAAGTTTTAAGGTGGCGCTATGAACAGACAAAGACGGCTTAATGC
>JBARBA010000030.1:0-11618 GCA_049792555.1 Anaerolineales bacterium | reverse complement strand
CAACAGTGCCAGGCAATCTGGTCTATATTCTTGCCCTTTCTTTTACAGTATTGGGCGCATTTCCCGGCGCTCTGCTCCAGTGGCGCGCTACGGGTTACCCGCAGTCACGCAGGCTGTTGGCCGGGTTGGCCCTGCTATTGGGCGGACAGTTGGCCCTTTTCACCGTCAGCGCGCTGGTTTGGGCAAACATCGTCCCTGCAAGCCTGCTCCCGACAGTTGACAGGGCTATTTTCGTTTTTAGCCTGATCTGGATTATCTGGCTGTGGGCTTTCCCCGACCCAACGCGCATCGGCGACACAGCCAGCATTCTCCTTAGTGTCTTGGCGTTGATTGGGCTGGCGCTGGGGATTACCAGCCCGTCTCCGGTGAACACGTTCAACCATTCCATACAAGGCCTGGCCTGGACTGTGGTTGCGCTCGTCATCCTGCTTTTGGGCGCAGGGATTTTAGTCATGCGCAAGCCAAAAAGCTGGGGCACCGGGCTGACAATATTGGTGATGATAGCCCTGGGCTGTGTGATTGACCTGTTCTTGACCGGAAACCCCGGCGACTATTCGGGCATCATCCGTTTAATGAGTCTGGCCGCCTACCCGCTCATATTGACGCTGCTGATGCGTTTCCCCATCCCGGGCGAAGCGCCGCAAACCGATACCGCCGTCACCGGTTTCCAAAAGAAAGTGGCGCGCGGAGAGCAACACGCCGATACCGACGAAAGCGATACCTCGCGCCAACGCCGCCGTTACAGTACCGACCCCAAAACGCTGCAAACCATGCTCTCGCTGGCCGCAGAAGTGGACGGGGACAAGATCAACCAGCAAATCGTGCGCTCCGTGGCCCAGGCACTGCTTTCAGATTTGTGTTTCCTCATCTATATTGCCGAAGACAAAAGTTCGCTGCACATTGCCAGCGGGTATGACCTGATCCGCGAGGAAAACCTGGAAGGCGGCATGATGAGCAAGGAAGCCGTCCCCACGCTGGCAAGCGCCGTATTGCGCGGGCGGGCGTTGCGACTGCCGGCCAGCAGCACATCCAGCGATATGAAGGGCTTGGCCGATATGCTTGGCCTGGGCAACCCCGGCAACATGCTGGTGGTGCCAATTAACAGTGAAAAAGGCCCCCTCGGCAGCCTGATGCTGCTTTCGCCCTACTCCAACCGCCTGTGGAGCGCAGACGACCAGACGTTTGTCACCACCATTGCCACTGCCTTCGTGCCGATCGTCGAGCGCGGACGTCGCATCGACGAATTGGGGCGCGACCGCGAACGGGCCAAGCTCTCTGCTGAAGAAGCCAAGGCCCAAACTGTCCGCCTGCAAGCCTCCAACACCGATTTGAACAACCAGCTTACCGAACTCAAGGTACAGCTCGAACAACTCGCGGTGCTCAAGGCCCAGCAGCGGGAAGTATCTGAAAAAATCGAGAAGCTCGAAAAAGATAACGAGAAATTGCGCGCCCGCATCGAAGCAGCCAAAGCAGCGGGAGGGGTTGCTACGGGCACCGACCAGTTGGAAGCCGAATTGCGCCTGACGCTGCAAGAAATGGCCCACCTGCAAAACAAGCTGGCCGACGCCAATATGAGAATTCTCGAGCTGGAGAAGAAACCCGCCGCAGTGTTGACTCCCGACCAGGCCGAGATCATCGCTTCGATTTCGCAGGAACTGCGCCAGCCCATGTCATCCATCATCGGTTACGCCGACCTGCTGTTGGGCGAATCGGTCGGCATCCTGAGCGCATTACAACGCAAGTTTGTCGAGCGCGTGCGCGCCTCCACAGAGCGCATCGGCAGCCTGATCGACGACCTGATCCAACTCACCACGCTGGAAGCCGGGCTGGGTACGCTCAACGCCGAGACGGTAGACTTGAACCTGATCATCGATAACGCCATGGCTTATACCAGCAGCCAGTTGCGCGAAAAGAACACCACCCTGCGCATTGATGTGCCCGAAAACATCCAACCGATCCAGTCTGACCGCGAGGCGCTGCAACAGATCCTGATCCACCTGCTGCAAAATGCCAGCGCGGCCTCGCCGGTGGACGGCGCCGTGACTTTGCGCGTGCGCACAGTGCAAGAGAACGGCGCCGATCACGTACAAATCCAGGTCACGGATACGGGCGGCGGCATCCCAAAGGATGATTTGTCGCGCGTGTTCTCGCGCCTTTACCGGGCCGATAATGTTTTGATCCAGGGCGTGGGCGATACCGGCGTGGGGCTTTCCATTGCCAAGACCCTGACCGAAGCGCAGGGCGGGCGCGTTTCGGTGGAAACAGAACCCAACAGCGGTTCGACCTTTAGCGTGCTCCTGCCGTTAAAGAACCATAACGGCAGTGAAGCCCCCAAAGAGGCATAATCAATGCAATCGTTACGACAGGTTGGAGCGGGGATTTTGCTCGGCGTCATCTCTGTCGTCATTGTTTTGGGCGGGTTGACGCTGGCCCTGGCTGACGGGGGCAGGTCGCCCGCCGCCGTCTCGACGGACGCTCCCACCGAAAACACGCCGTCCGGCGAGATGGTTACCGTCTTCCCCACGTTGCCGCTGCTAATCTTTACCGCTACGCCCCAGGGGTTTGATTTCACTGCGACCGTCTCCCTTACCCCCCCACCAACCCCCATAAACTGCCCGCCGCCTGCCGGTTGGTTGCCCATTGTTACAAAGTCCTACGATACGCTCGCCAGCCTGGCCCAGACCTACCGCACCACCGCCGACCTGCTGCGGGCCAAGAACTGCCTGCTCAACGACCAACTTATCGCCAACTCGATCCTGTACGTCCCGGCCCTGCCGACCGCCACACACATGCCGTGCGGCGCGCCGCTGTACTGGGGTTACTACACGGTTGTCGCCGGGGATACCATTTACCACATCGGCCTGCTCTACCGCGTGACCCCCGATGCATTAATGCAGGCCAACTGTCTCAATACCAGCGCGATCAGGCCGGGACAGGTGCTGAGAGTGCCAAACGTGCCCACCAGCACAGCGCCCGTAGCCACCAATACCCCGCTCCCCACGCTAACACCTGCCCTGAGTCCAACCGAAGGGGCGACGACGGCGCCCCCAACGATCTCCCCCAGCCCCACTGCGGGCGCAACGGAGACAGTGACGCCCACCCCCACAGAGACGCTGCCCACCGCGACCGAAATTCTTTCCCCAACAACGCCCGCCAACGAGGCGCTGCCGCCATCCGTAACCCCCACCCCCGAGTCTTGAAATAAGGTAACAGTCACTTGTGACCATCCAGGTGACTTCTTTATGAAAACCCCATCCATCATAATTGTATTCCTGGCCTTGCTGGTCGCCGGCTGCGCTGCCCTGCCAGCAGACCAGCCGACCGAAGAATATTCGCCCTACTATCTGGTGACCGTCCCGCCGGACGCCAGTGCCACCCCAACGCCTTTCCAACCCATTGCGCTGGCCGCATTGAACATTCAGCAGGTTCAAGCAACGCCCCTGCTGACCACCACCCCCTTCCCCACTCCCACCACGCCCCCCACCATCCAACCGACGCCACAGGTCGTAACCGACGCCCAGCCGGTCATCGACGCGCCCGACTCGGTCACCTTCCTGCTGCTCGGCTCGGATACGCGCGGCGGGGCCTCTTTCCGCACCGATACAATTGTGATCGCCGCCATCCGCCCGCACGACGGACAGGTCTCGCTCATCTCCGTCCCGCGCGACCTGTGGGTCAACATCCCCAACGTCGGGATGCAGCGCATCAATACCGCCTACGAGTATGGGGTGAGTAGCGGCTATGCCGGCGGCGGCCCCGGCCTGCTGAAAGACACCATCCTGTACAACTTCGGCCTGCAAATCGACCACACCGTCATGGTCGATTTCGACGGATTCCGCCAGATTGTCAGCACCATCGGCGGCATTGACGTGCCGATTTCGTGCCCCTACACCGACTGGCGGCTGATCGACCCGTCTTACGACCCTGAAAATGCAAACAACTGGGCCTTGTTTACCGCCGGGCCGGGCCTGATCCACATGGACGGCGACTATGCCTTGTGGTACGCCCGTTCGCGCAAAAAATCCAACGACTTCGACCGCGGACGCCGCCAGCAGGAAGTGCTGCGCGCCATCTACGCCCAGGCGCTCAACACCAACCTGGCGCCGCAAATCCCGCAGTTGTACAACGAATTATCCGGCGCGCTGACCACCGACCTGGGACTTGGCGATATTCTGACACTCTCCCCGCTGGCCTTGCACCTGACCAATGCCGACATCCGCAGCTACTACATTTCCGGCGACCTGGTCAGCGACTGGATCACCCCCGGCGGCGCGGACGTGCTGGTACCCAACACCGAGTTGATCCAGGCCATGCTCAAAGAGGCCGTAGCCGCCTCGCCTCGCCAGCAGGAACGTCAGGCCATCCGAATCGAAATCCAGAACGGATCAAGCAACGACGGCTGGGACACGCTCGCCGCGCAACGCCTGAATTACGCCGGGTATGCCGCCACCTTCCACCCCGCCGACAATCGTCAGCACGCCCAAACCTTGCTCTACGACCTGACGCCCGACCAAGACCGCAGCCGCACAGCCAGCCTGCTGGCAATCCTCGGCCTGCCGGATAGCGCGCTGGTCTCCGCGCCCAGGACAAATCCAAGCACGCCGTATGCGTTGATCGTGGGGAATGATTACAAACCCTGCTTCGACCCGCATGGCCTGACGCCATGATCGGTTTCTCTACTGGCATTGTCCCTCCGTCCCTGATGAGATAGCCAAAACCCAATTCTGAATGTATCTGACTTGAAAATAACGTAGGGCGGAATTCATTCCGCCTTACACCCCACCATCCAGTTTTCATCTTTTGGGGTGAATACCATTCGTGGTGTCTGATCTGAAAATAGATTTTCATGCTTGGTGGTGAAAATTTATTTTCATGGTGACTTCTCAATATGGGGGGGAATTGTTGCTACAGGTGGTTTCGATACGGCGGCGAAACAGCATCGCCGCCTACTCAACCACCGATTATTGAAATGATACTTCTGAATCTCGCCCAAAATCGATTCTGTGTCCCGTTCTTTCTGTCAGCCCAAAGTAGAAATGCCACCTTTTTGGGGAAGTGAAAAAGGGGTATGGTAGGCTGGTGCTACTTGTGCGGAGGATAGGGCAACGCTGGAGAGCGACCTGAGCGCCGGCGCAAGCGCCATAAAAAGGGCAGAAGCCGAAAGGCTCTGCCCTTTTTGCTTCTGCCAATTTTTTGGCCGAAAAGCGATAAACTCACAGGCCAATCGAGATTAATCTGTGCCATTGGGAAGGATTTCTTGGGAAGAAACTTCTTTGCCGCCCGAAACGCGACATACATGTCGCGCTATGTGATTTGTTCCTATTCTTCGATTCCTTCAACGGCCTTCAGAATCTCATCTGCCCGGAAGATGCGGTTGCGGGAGTAGCCGGTGGCTTCATGCAAAACACCGGCAGCCACCAGCTTTTCAACGTAGCGCCTGGTCGTTACAAAATTGATTCCCAAAGCATCTTGAAGCTGGCCGATGGAGATGATCGGACGCATGAACAAGAAATCGAGCACCTGCTCCATGCGCTTGGGGTTGCGCTCCGAGGCTGCAATCGTTTGATATTGGGCGCGCAGACCTTGCAAGCGGCCCAGACGCGCGACGCTGTCTTTGGCCTGAATGCTGACGCCCCTCAAGAAAAAGCGCACCCATTCGTCCCACTCTCCGCGCTGTGAGACGGCCAGCAGACGGTCGTAGTATTCCTGGCGATAATGTTCAAAATAGACGCTCAGGTTGAGCAGCGGCTGCGGCAGCAGCCCCCATTCGCAAAAAAGCAGCACCATCAACAAGCGCCCGACCCTGCCGTTCCCGTCCAGAAACGGATGGATGGCTTCGAACTGGTAATGGGTCATGGCCGCCCGCACGAGCGCAGGAATGTCGCTGCCCGCGTGGATAAACTTTTCCAACCCGTCCAGGCCCAGGTTCATTTCGTCGATGGGCGGCGGCACGTAGGTGGCCGTCGCAAGTGTGCTGCCCGCAGGGCCAATCCAGTTTTGGGTACGGCGAAATTCCCCCGGCGTCAGGTTGCCTCCGCGCACGTTTTCCATCAGCTTGCCATGCAGTTCACGGATCAGCCGCAGGCTGACCGGCAGCGTTTTCACCCTTTCCAGGCCATAATCTAGGGCGCGCACGTAGTTATAGACTTCGCGCACGTCGTCCGAAGGCTCAAGGAACGACATCTGCGCCGACTCATAGGTATACAAATCGGTCAAAGAAGCATGTGTCCCTTCGATGCGCGATGAGAGCACGGCTTCGCGGCGCACAAAAGGCTGGATCAGCAGGCGCGGGAAGGGAACGGCTCCTGCCAGCGTGGTCAGCTTGCTCAGGTCGCGTTCGGCTTCCGAAAGCGCGGAAACCAGCGGCAAGGGCCAACCCAGGTTCGGAGGCAGCGGCGCGGGAATAAAGGCCCAGTATCCGGTCTGGGTCAGGAGCGCTTTTCCAACTTCGGGGTTGCGGAAATCTTTTGGATTCATGGGTGAATGATCCATTTCAACGCGAAAGTGTTAATATGGCTTGCTCATATTAACACTTTCGGCTCGAAATGTAAACATGGGATTTTATCGCGCCCCCAGCATATGGGAAAAACCTTTTTTGAAGAGTAATCAGATCAGACATCATGTTTGGCAACACCCCAAAGAATGAAAATTTAGGGGCAGGATGTAAGGCGGAATGAATTCCGCCTTACGTTATTTTCAAGTCAGCCTTTTGGAATCGATGTCAGAGCCATAAGTTACTACCACCATCCCTGATTTAAGCGTACAATTCACCCCATTGCCCGGTGTTGGCCTTCCGTTAAAATTTTGTATTCACACTATAAACTTGCAAAGAGATCCCATATATGACAACACAAGAACCCATCCAATCGACCATCGAACTTGTTTCCGAAGAGCGTTCGCCAGATTTCTTTTCTCGAATCTTCCCGCTTACCTGGGAAACGATCCTGGTGTTTGTTCTGGCCGCCGCGGCCCTGCTTTCACGCCTTTGGATGCTGGGCGCGCGCGTCGCGAGCCACGACGAGAGCCTGCACGTTTATTATTCCTGGCAGCTTGCCACCGGGAAAGGCTTTGCGCATGACCCGATGATGCACGGGCCATTCCTGTTCGACGCGACAGCATTAATGAACGTGTTCTTTGGGGCGAATGATTTCGCCTCGCGCCTGGTCCCCGCCATTTTGGGGATCATGATCGTGATCTTTGTTCCGCAACTGCTCAAACCCTGGTTGGGGCGCAACGGCGCGCTGGCGGCGTCAACGCTGCTGTTGATATCCCCATTTGTCCTGTATTTCTCCCGTTACGACCGGCACGACATCCAGGTAATCGCCTGGGCCTTGCTGGCAATTATTGCCATCTTCCGTTACCTGGAAAGCCACCGCGAGCGCGATTTGGTCCTGTTGGCCGCGGCGCTGGCCTTGATGTTCAGCACGATGGAGATCACCTTTATCTACCTGGCGATCCTGGCCGGGTTCCTGGCGTTCATCGCCATCATAAAATATCGATTCTCCTGGAAAGCGTGGCGCGCGTCATCCGAATTTGATGTATTGATCGTGCTCACCACGCTTGGAGCGTTTTTCTCATCGCCAATCGCCTTGCTGGTTTTGAACCCCTTGTGGAATAAATTTGCCGGTGTACCCTTTGTGGATATCCAGGCGCTGAATGTTGACGGGATTTCATGGTCTGCGGGAGATTCCGGCCTGCGCCTGTGGGGATTATTTACTGTGTTTTCGATTGGCGCAGTGGCGCTCGGCCTGTGGTGGAACTGGAAACGCTGGCTGAAACTGGTCGGGGTTTTTGCCGCGATTGCCATTCTGCTGTTTACCACCTTTTTCACGAACCCCGCGGGGCTTGGAACCGGCTTCATTGGTTCGCTGGGGTACTGGCTCTCGCAACAAGGGGTGGCGCGCGGCTCGCAGCCCTGGTACTACTTCTTGATCGTCTTCCCGCTTTACGAATACCTGCCGTTGGTCGGCGGGCTTCTTGCAATGGCAGCCTTATTCGTTTGGCGCAAAACGCTCCTGCCTGCCCGGCGTACTTTTGTCTTGTTCCTCGCCTGGTGGGCTGTCTGGATTTTTGTGGGGCTTTCGCTGGCAGGCGAAAAAATGCCCTGGCTTTCCACCCACATCGCCATCCCCTTTATCCTGCTGACCGGCTGGTGGATTGGGCAACTGATTGAGAAAGCGCTCACGCGCGAAGCTGAGATGCCGCAATGGCAAACCATTTCTCGTTGGGTCGCTTTGGGCGCAATGGCGGTTTTGGCGCTGGCAACCATTCGAACGTCGTTTATGGTAAATTACGTGAACTACGACTACGTCACTGAATTCATCGATTACGCCCATGGCGCGCCCGGCGTAAAGTGGACCGTGGACGACATCGCCGCCATTGCCAGCCGCACCGGCGCCGGACTGGATATGAAAGTTGCCTACGACGACGAAGTTTCCTGGCCCATGAGTTGGTACCTGCGTGATTACCGCAACCAGGCTTATTATGGCGCGCAGCCCAACCGCGAGGCGCTGGACGCGCCGGTTGTCCTTGCCGGGCCAAACAATTGGAAAAAAGTTGAACTGCTGCTCGGCGACCGTTACCACCGTTATGAACTGATCCGCATGTGGTGGCCGATGGAAGACTACAAGGACCTGACCTGGGATCGCATCAGCGCCGCATTCACAAACCCGGACATGCGGGCCGCGCTCTGGGACATTTTCTGGGATCGGGATTATCGCAAATATGCCGAACTGACCGGTCAAAAAGCATTAGCTGATCCCCCGACCGATTGGCCGTTAGCAGATCGTATGCGCGTGTATATCAAAAAAGACGTTGCCGCGCAGATGTCGAGCCTCAAGATTGGGTCAAGCATGATTGCAGACTTGCCCCCGGCTCTACCGGACGCGTATGCCGCCATCCGGCGACAGGTCATGCCCGTTCAAATCGTCGCCGACGCAGGATTAACTGCGCCGCGCGGCCTGGCAATTGCGCCGGACGGCTCGATCTACGTCGCAGACACCGGCAATTCGCGCATCGTGCGCTTCGACGCCGCCGGGAACATCCTGACAACCTGGGGAAGCCGCACCCCCGACGGGCAATCGCCGCCCGCTCCCGGCACATTCGTCGAACCCTGGGGCGTTGCCCTGGACACGCAGGGGAATCTCTACGTTGCCGACACCTGGAACCACCGCATCCAAAAGTTCGACGCGAATGGAAAGTTCCTGCTGGAGTGGGGCGGCGCCGGGCAGCCCGGCAGTGGGCCAACCGGCTTTTGGGGACCGCGCGGGATCGCGGTCGGGGCCGATGGCCGCGTCTACCTGACCGATACGGGCAACAAGCGCGTGGTCGTCTTCGATGCGAACGGGAAATTCCTGCAGGAATTCAAGACCGGCGGCGACGGCGCGCTCGACGAACCGGTTGGGATTGCCCTGGGAGCGGATGGCAGGGTTTACGTGGTGGATACGTGGAACCTGCGCGTGGCGATATTCTCCGCCGACGGGCAGTTCCAGACCAGTTGGCCGGTGCAAGGCTGGGCCGGCGATTCCCTGGACAACAAGCCTTATATCGCCGTAGACGCCCAGGGCCGTGTGTACGTCACCGACCCGGAAGGCTATCGCGTGATCGTATTCTCGTCGACAGGAGCACCGCTTGCCGTTTTCGGAGGACCCGGCCCGGAGGAGAATGCCTTTGGGTTGCCGGTTGGCATTGCCTCCACCGCAGATGGAACGCTGTGGGTGGTTGACTCTGGAAACAATCGCCTGGAGAAATTCGCGCCTGTGAAATAAAGAGTAGTTTGACAATTCGCCGCTCGGACATGGAAGCCCGCCGATGGGGGCTTCCATGTCCTTAACAGCCAACCCGCAGACTTCGACCGTCAAACGGGCAGTTTCCGCGACTTAAACCCACGACTCCCATGCTGGTAACACGGGAGTCGTGGACGATGGCACTCGATGCAAAAGTGGCAGTGCCCCAGGCAGGACGCGTGCCCGTCAGGGTAGTCGAACCCGCAACCTGCCGGTCTCATGAAGAATACTATAAAGGCAAAAACTGAACCTGATTGATCATATCTTCAACTTCCCCCGCTTTTGCAATCGTTTCCAGATCGTGGATACAAGTCCCAATCGAAACGCGCATTTGATGGGCATAAATTACGCCATAAAACAGGCTGCCATCTTGTATTCTCTTCGCGGCTTCCTTGAGCAAATCATCGTCTTGTGTAAACAGCACGTGTTTCAATTCAGTGGCCCGATCCAATAATTGTGGATCACTGAGTTGGTCTGCGCCATCTTCGTGCGCGGTGATGACCTCGATGTTACGTGCCCGCAGCCCGTTGGTGATGGCCTTTGGCACATGATGATCCATGTAAAACATGAGCGCCATCAGATCAGCCCTTTGGACTTGAGCCTTTTCATCAACGGCGTTTCCCCCACAGCCTGACGCATCTTTTCGGTAGATTCAAGGCGCTTTTCGATGTCATCTTCCAGCGCGGACTGGTTATCCCAATAATACGCCAGCGCAGAATAAATTTGGCCGAGCGTCAGGTCTGGGAACTGGAAATGCAACTCCTCCGCGCTCCAGCCATAGGCCAAATGCGCTGACGCCAGTTCGACGACTTTCATGGTTGTGCCGGCAATGACAGGTACTTTGTAATCGTCCAAAACGATATGCTGATATTTGGTTTCGGCTAACATGGTGGCCTCTTGTAAACCATAAACCGTTATAAAAAACAGTGCCCCAGGCAGGAGTCGAACCCGCAACCTACTGATCCGAAGTCAGGCGCTCTATCCATTGAGCTACTGGGGCAGTGGCAAGATTATACCTTAAAGAATGCGGCACTTTCTTATCACAATGCCCGCTTGCCCATCCCGTAAATCTCACGTACAATCAGACATCTTTAGCACGGAAGGATCATGTCAACATGGCAAACGTCAAAAAACTCGGCGCGCAACTGCTCGACAACCTGGAGCGCGTCATCATCGGCAAACGCAGCGCATTGGAACTGATGGTCATCGGCCTGTTGTGCGAAGGCCACATCTTGATCGAAGATGTGCCCGGCGTGGGCAAAACCGTCATGGCGCGCACCCTGGCCAAATCGCTGGGCTGCGTCTTCAGCCGCCTGCAATTCACGCCCGACATGCTGCCCTCCGACGTGACCGGCGTCTCGATCTTCAACCAGCAGACGCGCGGCTTCGAATTCCGTCCCGGCCCGATCTTCGGGCAGGTCGTGCTGGCCGACGAGATCAACCGCGCCACGCCCAAGACCCAGGCCGCGCTGCTCGAAGCCATGGACGAACGCCAGGTCACGGTTGACGGCGCAACGCACCCGCTGCCGCGTCCGTTCATGGTGCTGGCCACCCAAAACCCCATCGAATACGAAGGCACCTTCCCGCTGCCCGAAGCCCAACTCGACCGCTTCCTGCTGCGCGTGCGCCTCGGCTACCCCAGCCACACCGACGAAATCCGCGTGCTGGAGCAGCAGCAGTTGCGCCACCCCATCGAAGACATCCAGGCTGTTTGCAGCGACCAGGACGTCCTCGACGCGGCAGAAGCCGTGCGCGAGGTATACATTTCCACGCCGGCCCGGCGCTACATCGTCGACCTGACCGGCCACACGCGCCAGAGCAACGACGTTTACC
>JBARBA010000029.1:0-3933 GCA_049792555.1 Anaerolineales bacterium | reverse complement strand
CCCCCACTCGGACACAAACGCCTACAAGCACAAACACGTCTACTCCCACGTTCACACCCACCGAAACACCGACACCTACCGCTACAAATACGCCACAATTACTGACCAAGACCCCAACCCCAACTGGTAGTGCTCCTCCAACCAGAACCTATACCCCAACTCCAACTGTAACGTCCACTCTAACCAAAACACCGACCCCTACTACCCCCGCGCCGATCATCGTTAATCCAGTGATTTCACCGGCGTATGGATCATGCGTCGCTTCAAGTTGGTATAAAATTGCCGGGGCAGGATATGGCGGCACAGACCTTTATCTGACATTAAATACAAACGTGCCGGCGAACTCAACAAACTCTGCCCGGTGGACGCCCAACCTGCCAATTGCGGGTCAATACAAGGTCGAGATATTTGCCGCCTTCCATAATCAAATCACATGGCAATGTTCTCCCAATACCACCATCGGATATGACACATCCGATGCACGGTACACAGTTTACCCGAACGGCAGCGCCCAGTCATACGTGTCAATTGACCAAAAGCCGCTCAACAATCAATGGGCCATCATTGGCACATATAGTTTTCCGGCGGGCACAAGCAGTTACGTTATCCTGACCGATCTCAACGGCGAAGCACAGCTTACGCGCACGGTGTCTTTCAATGTGCTGCGCTTTACATACGTGGGGCCTTAAACATTCACGCTAAAAAAATCGAGTAAGGAGCGGCGGCTAACCGCCGCTCCCACGCACACCACCTGAAACACTGTACCTGCGGTCAGCGCAGGTATACGAGCCACATCTGGCGGTTCACTAACTGAACGCACAAAAAACTTCCGGGAACAAAATCCCGGAAGTTTTTTTACAACATGCAACGAGAATACTTAAGGCCCTACATACGTGAAGCGTAAAACATTGAAAGAGATAGTACGAGTTAGTTGCGATTCGCCATTGAGATCGTTCAAGATTACATAACTGCTTGCCCCTGCCGGGAAACTGTAAGTACCGATGGTGGCCCACTGATTATTAAGTGGCTTCTGGTCAATGGCGACAGTTTGCAACAAGGAACCACCCATGTAAACCGTATAGCGGGCGTCAGATGTGTCATAACCTATCGTGGTATTCGGAACACATTGCCATGTGATTTGACGATGAAAGGCGGCAAACATTTCAACCTTATATTGACCCGCAATCGGCAAATTGGGCGTCCACCTGGCAGAATTCGTTGAATTTGCCTGCACGTTTGTATTTAATGTCAAGTAAATGTCCGTGCCATCGTACCCTGCCCCGGCAATTTTATACCAATGTTGGGTGGAGCACGCTCCAAAATCCGGTGAAATCGCCGCGTTGACAATGATCGGCGTTGGAGTAAAAGGCGACGCTACAGTCGGCGTAATTTCTGCTATTTCTCGCGGCGTGGGGGATAGAGTTACCGTTAGGGTTAGAGTTTCGGATAGCGTAACAGTTGGAGTAACCGTTGGTATTGTGGATGGTGTAGCAGTTGGAATAAGAGAAGGCGTATTTGACGGGGTAAGGGTAGATAACGGTTTAACAGTCGGCCTTTTTGTCCATGTGGGCGTAATGGAAGGAGTAAAAGTCAGCATTTTTGTTGGCATGGACGTAACAGACGGGGTAAACGTTGATCTTTGTGTCGACGTAGCGGATGGGGTAAGAGATGGCGTTTTTGACTGTGTCATTGCCGACATAAAAAGTAACGTTGCCGACGGCGTGAAAGACGGGGTGAGAGACGGAGCAAAAGTCGGCGTTCTTGATGAGGCCGAGGCTGGGGCAAGAAAAGGTGTGCCTGAAGGAGTCAAAACCGCTGCGGCGCTGGTGGTTGAAGTCCGTGTGCCGGTTGGCTCGATATGGACAGTTGGTGTAATCGTTATGATCTGGGTAACAACCAGTGTGGACATCGTTTCGTGAGACGCTGTCGGAGCAAGTCTGGGGGTTTGGGACGGTCTGGCAGGTGACGAGGTTGGAGTTTGTGTTGGGGTGTGCGTAACCGCGCCGGATAGCCAACCGCGCGAGGCTGCCGCAAATCCAAGCGCGGATAATGTTGCTGACCAGAAGACCAGAAACAATACAAAGGCGCAGCCCACGGCGATCTGTCGTCGCGTAAACACATGTGGGCGACTATGTAACGCAGCGTTAAATTCGGCAATGCTGGCCGGGCGCTGATCCGGGCGCAGTCCCATTGCCCGGCGGACGGCGCGGCTGACCGGCGACGAAACCGCCGGGTTCAACTCATGCGCGGGCCGCGCGGCGGGTTCCAGCCCGGCAGCCAGGGCCATGCTTTCAGCCGGGCGTTGGCCGGTCAGGGCATGGTAGAGCGTCGCGCCGAGCGCATAAATGTCGGAGCGGGCGTCCGTGCGGTCGACGCTGCGCCCGTGTTGCTCCAGCGGGGCGTAGCCGGGCGTGCCCGCCAGGGATGCCGTCGTGGTTCTGGCCGCCGGGTCGATCTTGGCAATCCCGAAATCCACCAGGTGGGCGCGATTGTTTTCGTCGATGATGATATTTTCAGGCTTCACATCGCGGTGGATCACCGGCGGGCGCTGGCGGTGCAGGTAATCGAGCGCGGAGCAAACCTGGTCGGCCCAGGGGAGCAACTTGGCTTCGGGGATCGGCCCATCTTTCAACATCTCTGCCAGGTTGCGCCCCGAAATAAAATCCATCACCATGAACTGCGCGTCGCCTTCCACAAAATAGGCGCGGACGCGCGGCAGGTTGGGATGGTTTAAGCTGCCCAATAGATTCACTTCGCGTTGGAATTTGCGCGCGGCTTCGGCGGAAACATCCGCGTTGACTTTGATCGCCACCGTTTGAAGCAAGACCCGGTCTTGCGCTTTGTACACCGTGCCATAACCGCCCTGGCCAAGCTGCTGCTCGACGCAATAACGTTGGTTGAGCAAACTGCCTTTCGTAATCTGCGCCGCAGGCTGGAGAGCAACCTGTTTCCCCAAAGAAAACCCTGTCAGGATGTTATTCAACGCAAATTGGACCGCTGCGGCAGTGGCAGGGCGTTTATCGGGGTCTTTTTCCAGCAAAGCAAGAATGAGTTTCTCAAGCTCCGGGGAAATTTCAGGCGCAGCCAGGGATGGCGGGGACGGGGGAACGTTTAAATGCTGGTCGCGCAAGGAGGCAGTATCCGTCCCGTTGAATGGGCGCTGCCCGGTGAACATTTCGCACATGATCACGCCGAGAGCATACAAATCTGCCCGGTCGGTCACGTTGGCGGTATCCAGGAACTGCTCCGGCGCGGCATATTCCGGCGTGCCCATAAAGCTGCCATCCTGCGTAAGCGGCTGCGAAACCTGGGCCGGACGCACCAGCCCAAAATCCATCAGCTTGAGGGAAGGATGTTCACGCTCCCCCAACACCATCAGGTTGCGCGGCTTTAAGTCGCGGTGAACGATCCCCAGGTTGTGAAGATAGACCAGGGCTTCGGTAAGTTGCAGCAATAACGGAATACCGATGGGATAGGGCAATCGCTTTCCAGGAAACCCTTTGCGGTAGTCCGTCAAAGTCTGGCCGGGCAGGTATTCCATCACCATGTGCGGCGGCAAAGCCAGCGCATCGAAACGATAAACCTTGAGGATATAGGGATGCTCAAGACCGGCAAGCTGGCGGTACTCGCGCTGGAAGCGCAACAGCGAGACCCCCAACGCAAACTTGATCGCCACAAACTGACCGGTATTCAAGTCCTGGGCGCGGTAAACCACTCCCATGCCGCCCTTGCCCAGCTTGTCGACAAGGTGATAGCCCGGCGGGTCTGGCGGCCAGCCCGGGTTGTTCACGTCCATTGGGTTTTCAGAAAGGGTGGAATTCATCTTGCCTCCTCCTGATGTTGGATGTTCCGTGCGCTAATTATGACATATAATCGGCGAAATTACCAAGATGACAACCTGGTGATTGTTCAAGCAACGGCATTCTGAGCCGC
>JBARBA010000028.1:0-5268 GCA_049792555.1 Anaerolineales bacterium | reverse complement strand
AATTCCGCCGATTTCACCTGGGCCGGGTTCAGGTTGCCGCCTTCGTTTTTGGCCAACATGCCCGCAAGGATCAACAAGCTGTTGAGCGGCGTACGCAGTTCGTGGCTCATGTTGGCGAGGAATTCGGATTTGTATTTGCTGGTGGCTGTCAGCTCTGCGGCTTTGCGTTCGAGTTCCTGTTGGGCGTCGCGTAGCGCCCGATTTTGTTGGTTGAGGGCAGCTTGCTGTTCCTGCAAAATCTGTGTCTTCTCTTCGAGGTCAGTATTGGCGGCTTCGAGCGCAGTCTGGTTGGCTTTGAGACGGTTTTCGGAGGCGCGCAGGCTCTCGGTTTGGGCCTCGAGTTCTTCGTTGGTGGCGCGCAGCTCTTCTTCCTGGGCTTGCAGTTCTTCGGCCTGCTGGCGGGTTTGGGCAAACAATTCGTTGACTTTGTGACGCGCTTGGGCGGTCATGAAGGCGATGGCTACACTTTCGAGGGCGGTGTTCAAATATTCTGTTTGGGCAGATGTGAATTCGTCCATAACCCCGATTTCGATCACACCCACTACTTGTTTATCATAGGCAAACGGAGAAATGATGAAATATCTTGGCGACATTTCATCCAAATGGAGTGGGGAACGCTCAACCAAATCGTCCGGCACTTTGACGATGAGCAGTTGCTCATCCAAAGCAGCCTGCCCAATACGACCTTCGCCAAGCTCAAATTGCTGTACGTGGTTTTTGCGTCGATAGGCATACGCGCCTGCAAAAACGAGCAGGTCGCCATCTTTGATGTACAGCAATCCTACTTGGGCGGAGATGTATGTGCATAGTTGTCTAATGACATTATTTGCGAGGACAGCCACATCCTGCTCGCCGCGCATTTTTTCGTTTAGCAGCGCCTGCCCGGTGGTTTGCCACATTTTTGCCGCCAGGGTCTGGTTGGCAATCTCGGCCTCATGGTGAGCTTTTTCCGCCTCGTTTTTGGCGGTTTCTGCTTTTTCTTTTTCCATTTCTGCCAGGGCGCGAGCTTTCTCTGCTTCATTTACGGCTGCTTCTGCCGCCTTTTTTGTTTTGACCAATTCTGTAATGTCGCTTGAGATGCCGAAGGTGCCAATGATGACGCCTTTCTCATCCCGAAGAGGCATTTTGGTTGTCAATACCCAATGATCGATGCCATCGGGTTCCTCAAAATTAATGATGGGCTGGCCCGTTTTGATGATCTCTTGTTCTTGTTGATACTTTACTTCTGCCTGGCTGGCCGGGAAGAAGTCAAAATCACTTTTGCCAATCAGTTCGCCGAAATCTTTCACTCCCATTTTGATGGCAAGCGCTGTGTTGGCCCGGGTGATGCGGCTTTGGGCATCCTTGAAATAAATTCGGTCAGGAACGTTTTCCATGAACGTATCAAGAATATATTGCTGCCGCGCCGTTTCAGCAGCATGTTGCTCCACGCTCTGCACCAATAAGGCCCCCTGCAAGGCGCTGCTCAGTTCACCGCGGAGCGCCTCGTAGATGCCTCCTTCGCGCGAGCCAACTCCAAAGACCACGTAGCCCAGCCAATTATCACGGAAGTACAACGGCATGGTCAGGAGGTTGAATCGTTGCTCCGGGAGCAGTTCGGAAGGCACCATTTCGTGGGTGAAGATGCTTTGTTTTGTTTCATCGAGTGCGATTTGCTGGCCTTCTTTTTGGACCAATATAAGACTGGCTCTTTCAGACACTTTGCCCGGCTCCGTATACAAGGCCAGGTAACAACTGTTGATTCCGAATTTTGGCAAGTTACCTGAGATTAACTCCATCAATTCCTTGATGTCAAAAGTAGTAATTAACACTTCGCCAAACTCGCGCAGGACGGCGGCTTGCAGTTCGGTCTGGGCCTGGCGTTGGGCCTGCTGCCGCAACGCGGCTTCGCCTATAAATGTCCTTGCTTGCTGCAAGAGGTCTTCGGCCTGGCTCAAGGCTGCCGGATCATCTGCCCACATGGGTCGCGCCTGATGGCGTAATATCGAAAGCGGGCCATTCAAAGCAGCAACCGCTGTGCCCTGGGAAATAAACTGGCGAGAAACCTCATCCACAGCAGTCAGGAAGGTATCCGACGTCTTGTTATTCACATCCACAACCAGGGCATCAAACAACCGTTCGGCCCAGTCTGCATTCAAAACATCTGGAAACTGTGTCATCTCGGCAATAATTTGAGGCCGAGAAATCATATGTCCGTTTCCAGATGATGAATTGTCTTGCAGCACATCGCCTGAAAAGCAGCCACACGATTGGCGCCTGACTAGAATACACGGCAAGACCTCCTGCGCAGCGACCTGCTCGCCGCGGAACTGGGCTAATAAAAGTTCCACCGCTCGCCGGCCCATGGCTTGCAAAGGCTGCCGCACCGTTGTGAGGGGAGATGTGGTGAAGGATGCTTCGGGTATATCGTCGAAGCCCACTACGGATACATCGTAGGGGACGCGCAGGTTGTGCTTTTCGAGCGCATGCATGGCGCCAATGGCCATCTTGTCAGATGAAGCAGCAACAGCATCGAACTCAACCTTCTGTTTGAGAAAGATGTGCATAATCTGTTCAGTAGCTTCAATTTCTAAAAAACCGTCCCCAATGACCATTCTGGGATCGTACGGCAAATCGTGTTCTGCCAAAGCATCCAAATACGCTTGAAAGCGAGCGTTTGCATCCGGGTGGCCATCCCAGCCTTTGATAAATGCAATCTTCTTCCGGCCGTGTTGTTCGATCAGGTGAGCGATCTCGGCTTTCATGCTGCCATAGTTATCCACAACCAATCCGGGAATTTCATCATTTGGCATACCGATGATTATCATCGGTAATGTGCCGTAGAACTTTAATCGCTGGAGCATTTTCAATTCAGTTAACATCACTACCAAGCCATCCAGGTTAGCTGTGTTGATCTGCTCATAAGTGGCCGGATTAAAATTCTCAGTGCCGAATTCCGACATTTTTCTGCCGGCAAAACCAAGCAGGTTAACGTCAAACTCCCGGGCGGCATACATGGCGCCTGACCACACAGGGTTGCTGTAATCGTTATCGACGCCCCACAGGATTACAAAGCCGATGGTCCGGCGCGCTTTTGGCTGTGCGGCAGATAGTGCATCTTTTTTTGTATTTTTGCTCATTCGTGTCTCCATGTACCTTTACATCATCTCACAAAAACTACCGGGGGAATCCCCTGAAACAGCGCCACTAATAAAAATTCAGTTTCCCATTGCAGCCCCAAACGATAGGCGGGCATCTTGACAATAGGGTTGCCAACGCAAACATTATCGATACAGCCACACCCTCAACATCGAAAACAGCCGGTCGGCCTCCACCGGCTTGGAAAGGTAATCGCTCGCTCCGGCGACGATGCACTTTTCCTGATCGCCCTTCATGGCTTTGGCGGTCAACGCCAGGATAGGCAGGTTCCTGAACCTGGGCTGGGCGCGCACCCGTTGCATCGTCTCATAGCCGTCCATGCCCGGCATCATGATATCCATCAGCACCAGGTCAATATCCGTGACGGTCTCAAGCACCTCCAGCGCCTTCTCCCCGCTGGTGGCAATCGTCGTCCGCAGGTTCTTGTCGTTGAGCAGGCTCGAAAGCGCGAAAGCGTTGCGCACGTTATCGTCCACCACCAGCACGTGCTTGCCGCTGAAAACCGCGTCGCGGTCGTGCAGGCGATGGATGGTATCCTGCTTTTCGGCGGGCATATCGGCCACCACGCGGTGCAGGAAAAGCGCGGTCTCATCGAGCAAGCGCTCCGGCGACTTGACGCCTTTGATGATGACACTGCTGGCATATTTGAGCAACTCTTCGTTCTCTTCTTCGCTTAAAGCCTGGCCGGTGTAAACGATCACCGGACATTTCGAGACGGTTTTGTCATAGTTGATCTTGTTCAACAGCTCAAAGCCGGTCATATCGGGCAGGGTCAGGTCAAGGATCATGCAGTCGAAATGTGTTTTGTGCAGCAAGGCCAACGCATCATCGCCGCGCGCCGCCTCGCTGATTTGCACATCGCTGCCGCCCAACAATTGGAGCACGCTACGGCGCAGCACGTTGTCATCTTCCACAATCAGCAGGGATTTGATGTCACGTGACAGGAATTCTCCAATAGTCGTAAAGACGCCGTCCAGTTGCTGTGGACTGACCGGTTTGCTCAAGAAGCCCAGCGCGCCGCGTTTGTAAGCATCCATCGTCGGGTTGGCGGCGGAAAGAATATGCACGGGAATGTGCCGCAGACCGGCGTCGTCCTTGAGTGTATCCAGCACGAACCAACCGCTCATGCCCGGCAGGTTCAGGTCAAGCAGGATCGCATCGGGGTGGTAAACAGATGCCAGTTTCAGCCCGCTCTCGCCGTCGCCTGCCACAACACATTTGAAATCTTTTTTGTGAGCGTAACCGAACAACAATTTCGCAAATATGGGATCGTCTTCGATGACCAGCAAGACCTTGTCGCCTTTTTGGATCTGATCGCGGTCATCTTCGACGGGGGGCGGCGCAGGTTTGGAAATGATCACCGGGGCGACTAAAATCTTCTCAGTCGATGTCGCCGTTACCGAAACGGGAGCAAGAGCCGGGGCGGATTCCGCTGCCGGGCGATGGAGCGGCAGATAGAGCGTAAACACGCTGCCTTTGCCGGGTTGGCTTTCCAACCCGATTTTCCCGCCCAGTTTCGCAGCCAATTCACGCGAAATCGTCAGCCCCAGCCCGGTGCCGCCGTATTTGCGGCTGGTGGAACCGTCCGCCTGTTGGAAGGCTTCGAAGACGCGCTGCTGCTGCTCGGGCGTCATGCCGATGCCGCTGTCGCGCACGTGGATGGCGATCATCTCATCACTCGGTTCGAAGATGAGCTGCACCGCGCCCTGTCCGGTGAACTTGAAGGCGTTGGACAGCAAGTTTTTGACGACCTGCTCCACGCGCTGTTGGTCGGTGTCGATGCTTTCGGGCAACCCGGCGGCCAAGGCAATCTCAAGTTGCAGGTTCTTCTGCTCGGCCACATGCTCAAACTGTAAGCGCATACTCTCGGCGAGGTCTTCGAGCGGCATGGGCGCAAAGTTGAAGGTCATGTGTCCGGCCTCCACCTTGGAGAGATCGAGAATTTCATTGATCAGGTCAAGCAGGTCTGTGCCGCTGGCGTAAATGAATTCCGCCGATTTCATCTGGTCCGGGTTCAGGTTGCCGGCTTCGTTTTTGGCCAGGATACCTGAAAGGATCAACAAGCTGTTGAGCGGCGTGCGCAGTTCGTGGCTCATGTTGGCGAGGAATTCGGATTTGTATTTGTTGGTG
>JBARBA010000027.1:0-8333 GCA_049792555.1 Anaerolineales bacterium | reverse complement strand
CACCAACAAATACAAATCCGAATTCCTCGCCAACATGAGCCACGAACTGCGCACGCCGCTCAACAGCTTGTTGATCCTTTCAGGTATCCTGGCCAAAAACGAAGCCGGCAACCTGAACCCGGACCAGGTGAAATCGGCGGAATTCATTTACTCCAGCGGCACAGACCTGCTTGACCTGATCAACGAAATTCTCGATCTCTCCAAGGTGGAGGCCGGGCGCATGACCTTCAACTTTGCGCCCATGTCCCTTGAAAATCTTGCCCAGAGTATGCGCTTACAGTTTGAGCACGTGGCCGAGCAGAAAAACCTGCAATTTGAAGTCAGTCTGGCCGCCGGGCTGCCCGAAAGTATCGATACCGACCAGCAGCGTGTGGAGCAGGTGCTCAAAAACTTGCTGTCCAACGCCTTCAAGTTCACCGAACAGGGCGCGGTGCAGCTCATCTTCGAACCGAGTGATGAGATGATCGCTATCCACGTGCGCGATAGCGGCATCGGCATGACGCCCGAGCAGCAGCAGCGCGTCTTCGAAGCCTTCCAGCAGGCGGACGGTTCCACCAGCCGCAAATATGGCGGCACCGGGCTGGGGCTGACGATTTCGCGTGAATTGGCTGCGAAACTGGGTGGGAAAATCGAGATGGAAAGCAAACCCGGCAAAGGCAGCGTGTTCACCCTCTATCTGCCGCTCCGCCGCCCGGCAGCGGAATCCACCCCGACGCCTGCTCCCGTTTCGGTAACAGCGACACCGGTCTTACCCTACCCCCACAGGGGCACAGCGGGGCGCGATGTCGGCGTCCCGACGTCCCTTCGGGATGCGAACGCTGAGGAGCAGTTTGCTCCGCCCGCGAAGAAAATTTTAGTTGCCCCGGTGATCATTTCCAAACCTGTGCCGCCCCCCGTCGCAGATGACCGCGATCAGATCCAAAAAGGCGACAAGGTCTTGCTGGTCATCGAAGACGATCCCACATTTGCGAAATTGTTGTTTGCTTACGCCCACAAAAAAGATTTCAAATGTGTTGTAGCGGGCGACGGCGAAAGCGGGCTGAAACTGGCTGCTGTTTACCACCCCGATGCGATCCTGCTCGACCTGAACCTGCCGGGCATGAGCGGCTGGTTCGTGCTGGATACGCTCAAGGACGACGCCGGTCTGCGGCACATTCCCGTGCATATTCTTTCCGCCGCCAGCCCGACGATGGACGCTTACAAACGCGGTGCGCTGGGCTTCTTGAGCAAACCTGTCAGTCCACAACAACTGGACGGCGTCTTTACGACCATCGGAGAATTTCTGTCGCGTGACATCAAATCCCTGTTGATTGTGGAAGATGACAACGTGCTGCGCCATAGCGTGCTCCAATTATTGGGCGGCAGCGACGTGCAGATCAGCGAGGCGGCGCGCGGCGATGAGGCGTTGGCCTTGCTGCACAAAATACATTTCGACTGCATGATCCTCGACCTGACCCTGCCCGACATGACCGGCTTTGAGCTATTGAACAAAATCAACCAGGATGAAACCGCATCGAAATGTCCGGTGATCGTGTACACCGGCCAGACCTTGAGCGAGGCAGAGAACGAAGAATTGCTCAAATATGCCAGCAGCGTCATCATCAAGGGCGTCAAGTCGCCGGAGCGCTTGCTCGATGAAACCGCGCTTTTCCTGCACCGCGTGGTGGCCGATATGCCCGCCGAAAAGCAGGATACCATCCATCGTCTGCACGACCGCGACGCGGTTTTCAGCGGCAAGCACGTACTGGTGGTGGACGATAACGTGCGCAACGCTTTTGCGCTTTCGAGCCTGCTCAACGACAAGAACTTGCGGACGACGATTGCCACCAGCGGGGAGAAGGCGCTGGAGGTGCTTGAGACCGTCGCGGATATTGACCTGGTGCTGATGGACATCATGATGCCGGGCATGGACGGCTACGAGACAATGCAACGAGTGCGCGCCCAGCCCAGGTTCAAGAACCTGCCCATCCTGGCGCTGACCGCCAAAGCCATGAAGGGCGATCAGGAAAAGTGCATCGCCGCGGGAGCGAACGATTACCTTTCCAAGCCGGTTGAGGCCGACCGGTTGTTTTCAATGCTGAGAGTGTGGCTGTATCGCTAAAATGAACTCTTTCGCAAGTGGGGCGGGCTTTGCGGCCGCCCCACCTTGCTTTACAGCGCAAGGTTATTATTAACCCGTCATGCTCCCATAGGAACCTTGGGACGATGTGATGAGCGTTCATTTCAACAGGGTAAAGTATCTGATCTGAAAATGGTTCTTTGGGAGTTGCCGTGATAAACCAGCACATCTGGCGGCATGGCGTAAGTCGGATTGGCAATCCGACTTACATCTGGCGGGTCACCTCGCTGATTCCCAGAGAGTCCTGAAAATAGATTTTCATGCTTGGTGGTGAAAATGTATTTTCATGGAGACTTTTCAATATTTGGGAAAATTGTTGTTGAGAGTGGTTTCGACACCTGCCCTGGCGGGTGGTGCCAGGGTACGGCGGCGGGATAGCACCGTCGCCTACTCAACCACCGATTATTGAGATGATACAGGGTAAACCTTGTCGAAGATGTGACATGGTTAAGGGTTTTCTGGAACTCTGTGCTGTAATATTAACATATCTGATAGTTTCATTAAATTATGCTCCGAATTTAAAATGAGGCTATAATTTTTGCGGGAGCAGGTGTTCATGCAGCCAGATGAAATTGAAAAAATCGAACTGGAATTATTTTTGGAGGCCATCTATCAGCGTTATGGCTATGATTTTCGGCATTATGCCCGCGCCTCGGCGCGCAGGCGGGCGCGCCATATTCTTACCAAATCTGGATGTAAAAATATAAGCGAGCTTATCCCGCTTCTTTTACACAATGAGGAATTTGCGCAAAAAGCCGTTCACGATTTTTCCATTACCGTTACTGAAATGTTTCGCGACCCCGATTTTTACCGCGCTGTGCGGCAGACGGTGACGCCTTACCTGCAAACTTATCCGTTCATCAAAATTTGGGTGGCAGGCTGCGCCACAGGCGAAGAAGTCTACTCGCTGGCAATTTTATTGAAAGAAGAAGGTATTTATGATCGGGTTACAATTTACGCAACTGATTTCAATGAAATTGCGCTCAAAAAAGCTGCCGAAGGTATCTATCCCCTAAAGGATGTTCAGCAATACACCGGCAATTACCAGAAATCGGGCGGCGTGCGCTCGTTTTCGGATTATTATCACGCCGAATACAACTCGGCTATCATGAATGCTTCACTGAAAACCAATATTACCTTTGCAAGTCACAACCTCGCCACCGAAAGCGTTTTCAGCGAGGTGCAGGTGGTGTTTTGTCGCAACGTGCTGATCTACTTCGACCGTACCCTGCAAAACTGGGCGCTCAACACACTTGCCAACAGCCTCAGTCGGGGGGGGTTCTTGTGCCTGGGGACCAAAGAAACGCTGGAGTTTTCCAGCGTGTTTGACCAGTTCAAAGCCGTTGTTTTCGAACAGCGGATTTATCAAAAACGGACAACCTGATTAAACGAGAGCGGCTTTCAGCCATCTCAGTGCCTGGAGTCTGCCATCCACTTATTTGAAAGATGGATAAGCGCATAAAAAAAATGGAAATTGTATCCACTGCTCGCCCCAAAATACTCATCGTAGATGACCGCCCGGAAAATTTGTTTGTATTACAAAAAATCCTGAGCGTGTTGGATGTGGATGTATTTCGGGCATCCACCGGTAACGACGCGCTGGGTCTGGCGCTGGAGCACGAATTTTTCTGCGCCATTTTGGACGTGCAAATGCCGGAGATGGATGGCTACGAACTGGCCGAACTGCTGCGCGGCAATCTTGCTACTGCCACAATGCCCATCATCTTTGTCAGCGCGGTTTTTTCAGACGAGTATCATTACCGCAAAGGTTATGAGGCAGGCGCGGTTGATTTTATCAGCAAGCCGTTTGTGCCTGAAATTTTACTCAGTAAAATAAAAATATTCCTCGATTTGTACCAACAACGCTATGTGCTGGAGACATTTGTAAAACAATTGAACAGCGCCAACCGGCAATTGGAGCTGGTTAATCAGGAACTGGAAACCCTTTCTTACTCAATCTCGCACGATTTGCGCGCGCCCCTTCGAGCAATTGACGGCTTTTCGCGAATTCTGGCCGAATCGTTGGGGGAAAATATCAGCCCTGAGTCGCGGCGCTATCTTGAAACTGTGCGTGACAATGTCCGCCAGATGAATGACCTGATTGATGGCTTGCTCCAGTTTTCACGCCTGGCCTTTCAGCCGTTTGCCAGTCGTAAAATTGAGATGAAAGAACTGGCGCAGCATGTGCTTGATGACTTGCTGGCTGTTCAATCTGAGCGCCGCACGGATGTTTCCCTGGCTGATTTGCCCCCTGCCTGGGGCGACCCGTTGTTTATCAAACAAGTCTTTGAGAATTTGATCAAAAACGCTTTCAAATTTTCTCGCAACCGTGAAACAGCGCATGTGGAAATTGGCTTCCAGGCGCGGGGAGAGCAAACCGCCTATTTTGTGCGCGATAACGGCGCAGGTTTTGATATGCGCTACGCCGAAAAACTCTTTGGCGTTTTTCAGCGTTTGCATTCTGAAGCAGAATTTGAAGGCACTGGTGTTGGCCTGGCAAATGTCCGTCGGATTATCTTGCGGCATGGCGGCGAGGTTTGGGCGGAAGCCAAAGTTGATCAGGGCGCAACCTTCTATTTCACACTGGGCCTACCTCCGCAGTAAAACGCCAAATGGTCGACAATTCGTTTTTTGTAAGAGCGCTCATAAGGAGAATAACATGTCCGATAGACCAAAGATTTTGACGGTAGACGACAAACCCCAAAACCTGTTTGCGCTGGAACAAACCCTCCAAAAACTGGATGTGGATATCTATAAGGCCGTGACCGGCAGCGAGGCGCTGAGTCTTGTGTTGGAACACGAATTTGCCCTGGCCATTGTGGATGTGCAAATGCCTGAAATGGATGGATATGAATTGGCAGAATTGCTGCGCGGGAATCGGGCCACTGCCAGCCTGCCCATCATTTTTGTCAGCGCCATCTACTCCGACGAGTATCATCACCGCAAAGGCTACGATTCAGGTGCGGTGGACTTTATTAGTAAACCTTTTATTCCTGAAATTCTGTTGAGCAAGGCGCGCGTTTTTATCGATTTGTACGAAAATCGTCGCCGCCTGCAAAACCTGGTGGATGAACTTAAACGCACGAATACCACACTTTCGCGTCGCACCATGTTGCTTGAAACCAGCACGAAACTGGGCCAACAAATTACGAGCATTCTCGATTCGAAGGAATTGTTCTTGCAAGTGGCTAATATCATCCAGGTGCAGTTTAACTTCTCTTCGGTGAGCATCTGGCTGATTAGCGATGACGGGAAAAGTATTGTGCTCGAAGCGCGCACCAAAACCGGCGTAAAGGTTGGCGCTGCCATTCCGATTGATCACAAAGGACTGGTGGGGCAAGCCTGTCGAACCGGAAATGTCGTTCTGGATAATAACGCCGCGCAAAACAAAGACTTTGTTCCAACCCCCGGCTTGTCGATTATTTTCTCTGAGATCGCCGTTCCGCTCAAGTTTGGCAAGCACATCCTGGGCGCTTTGGATATTCAAAGTGAGCGCCTTCACGCCTTCTACCCCGATGACGAGGCTGCCCTGCAATTATTGTCAACGCAAATTGCGGTGGCGGTGCGCAATGCCAGGTTATATTCTGAAGTGGTGCGTCTGGGAGTAGAACCCGCACAATTGAATGGTTCATGATTTGCGTTCAGCATAATTGAGCGCGCGCAATCGAATCCCATCAGATTACAGAAAATCCAAAATACAGTATCATCTCAATATGGGGGGAATTGTTGCTACAGGTGGTTTCGACACCTGCACTCCCGAAGGGACGCCGGGACCGGTGTGCGTTCGGTGCGTGTACGACGGCGAAACAGCATCGCCGCCTACTCAACCACCGATTATTGAAATGGTACAAAATACAGTTCAGTCCGACACAGAGAGCGGTTTTGCCGCTCTTTTTGTTTTATTTCATCATCCCGGTTTGGTCAATATTGTGCAAGTCCTGATCAAAGCTGGTTAGCTCCATAGAAAGACTATTCAAGCCGTCAATATCGTGCCCTCCCCGAATAACATTCTGTAAGACTTTGCCACCCAGGAAGTGTATCCTTCAATTAACTTTGACTTCGGCTAACTCGGTGAATTTTTCGAGCAGAAGGAACGCCCCGAAAGCCGGGGAAAAACCGGACGAGTTTATTGGTATCGACAAAAATTGGACGACCGGCAAATCCATGCCAGGAGAAAATGTGCTTACTTATCATTCCATTTTCACGGCTGAAAAAAAGCCTTTTACTGTTTATCAGCGCCAACGCCTGTTGGTTATCGAAAGCAATTTGACGCAGCAAAAACTGGTCTGCCGCGTTTTGGCCGAGCAGGCCTTCGAAATACAATTCGCATCGAACGGACTGGAAGGCCTGGCCCTGTTCACCGAGCAGGAACCCGACCTGGTGCTGCTCAACCTGGCCCTGCCCGGGCTGGACGGCTTCGAACTGTGCCGCCGCATCCGCGAATGTTCCAACATACCGATCCTGATGCTCGTTGCCGCAGAGAACGCCATCGATAACGTGACGGCCCTCGACTTGGGCGCGGATGATTGCCTGACCACCCCTTTCAGTCCCGAAGAGCTTCGCGCCCGCGTCCAGGCCCTGTTGCGCCGCAGCTACTGGCGTGAAAAACCGGCTTTGCCCGGGGCCGTGCGGATGGGCGGCCTGGAGATCAATTTCCAGAGCTTGCAACTCATCCGCGAAGGCGAGGCTGTTTACTTGAGCCAGACCGAATGGACGTTGCTCGAAATCCTGGTGCGTCATACCGGCAAAGTGGTCAGCCACGATGTCTTGCATCGCGCCGTCTGGGGCGATACGAATTACAAGGAAAGTTCCAACCTGCGCCGCTACATCCATCGGCTGCGCAGCAAGCTGGAGATCGACCCGGATAACCCGCGCTACCTGGTGAGCGAACCGGGCATCGGGTATTGTTTCCTCGGCCAGCGTGAAACGGCCAACGCGCCTGTGGAGAGCAGAAAATCGTCCAGACCGCTGACCCAACTGCCCATTCCGCCCACTTCGTTCATTGGTTGGTCGGGCGAAGTGGAACGCGTCAAGAGTCTGCTCCAGACGCCGGACGTGCGCCTCGTCTCGCTGGTTGGGCCGGGGGGCGCGGGCAAGACCCGCTTGGGGTTGCAGGTCGCCAGCCAACTGACGGAAAATTTCGAGCACGGGGTCCATTTTGTGGCGCTGGCCTCCATCCAGGATTCCAACCTGGTGGGCGCGGCCATCGCCCAGGCGTTGGGCGTCAAAGAAGAAAAAGGGTTTTCCCCCGAAGAAAGTCTCAAAGCATATTTCAGCCTCAAGAAGATGTTGCTGGTGCTGGATAATTTCGAGCAGGTCTTGGGCGCAGCCACCTTGATCTCAGACTTGTTGGAAACCGGCAGCGGCTTGAAGATTTTGGTCACCAGCCGCTCGGTGCTGCATCTTTACGGCGAGCACGAGTTCGAAGTGCCGCCCCTGGCGCTGCCCGATTTGCGGCGGCCCTCCATCCCCGAAGTATCGCAATCGCCGGCGGTGGCCTTGTTCATCGAGCGGGCGCGCGCCATCCAACCGGGTTTCAACCTGACGCCGCAGAATGTGGTTGCAGTGGCGGAATTATGTGTACAACTGGACGGCCTGCCGCTGGCCATCGAACTGGCGGCGGCGCGCATGAAGCTGCTCTCGCCGCAAGCCATCGCCTCGCGCCTATCGAACCGTTTCACATTGCTGGCCGATGGGGCGCAGAACCTGCCCAAGCGCCAGCAGACCATGCGCAACACGCTGGACTGGAGTTATGACCTGCTGACCCTGGAAGAAAAGGTGCTGTTTGCGCGCCTGGGGGCTTTCGAGGGCGGCTGTACGCTGGATGCGGTGGAAGCCGTTGCGGGAATGCCGTTCGAATCGGGGAAAGCCGGCGTGGTCAACATCGACGCGCTGGAACACCTGCCCTCGCTGCTCGATAAAAGCATGTTGGTGCGCGAAATGGCCGGTGAGGAAGTGCGCTTTAAGATGCTGGAGACTATCCGCGAGTATGCCCACGAGCGCCTGGAGGCCAGCGGGGAGGCCGAGCTTTTGCGCCAGCGACATACCCGCTATTATTTGCGTCTGGCCGAGGCCGCCCACCCGGAATTGGAAAGCGCCCTGGCCGAAATCTGGGGGGAGCGCCTGGAACAGGAGCATGACAACTTGCGGGCCGCGCTGCAATGGGCTTTGGGGCGCGAAAACCAGAAGGAGACGGCCTTGCAGTTGGCTACCA
>JBARBA010000026.1:0-6055 GCA_049792555.1 Anaerolineales bacterium | reverse complement strand
CTGGCGCAACTGCTATCCCTCCTCCAAGTGCCGAATAATGCCAGTAGATGTTGCTCAAATTCAATTGCGCAACAATATCCACTATAAAACGCGCCAAGTGAGTAGGCGGCAACGCTTCTCCGATGCTTACTGTTTGCTCAAGTGTCTCTTCATATTTGATCGGTGTGAATTTTCGAGTCATGTTTGAAGTTTACCACTCCGTCCCAACTCCTCCGACAAACTGCTAGCTCTTTGTAGAAAGCCAGGGCGCGCGTGTTTAATCGTGTGGTTTCCAAATAGACGGTGGCGCATCCCTGTGTTCTGGCAAAATTCAGCAGTATGGATACCATCCGAAAGCCGATTTTCTGCCCGTGATAGGATTCCAGCAGCCAGATACGCTTCAATTCGGCGAGATTGTCCGTCAGTTTTTGAACGCCGGCTGTGCCGATCACTTTCCCATTATCCAACGCGACGAGCAGCAGGCCGTGGTTCCCTGCGTAGGTTTTTGGGTAATCTTCGAGATCGTCCAGCCAATGCTGGCTGTCCGGCGCCTTGATAAATTCTTCGACGGTTTGTTCCGGCGCGAAGATGCGTTGGGCCACGGCGTAGATCACGTCTTTCGCCTCGGCAACCTGATCGGGTTGAATGGGGGTGATTTCAATCATCTGTTTATGGGATGGAATAACGGGGGCGCCTGCATGTATAATATGGGTACGAAAGGTTTCCTCTTTGGGGATACGGCAGAGTATAGTTCGTTCTCGCGCAAAAAACATCTTCTTGTTGAAAGGCGATTTCCTTTATGGGTATCAATATTGCTGCTATGAATAAACCCGGGGGGCTGGAACCAAAATGGAAAGTGCTCATCTCGGTCATGTTCGGCATTTTCATGGTCATCCTGGATTCGACGATTGTCAACATCGCGTTTCCAACGTTGCGCATCCAGTTCGGCGCGAGTTTGCCGGATGCGCAGTGGGTGCTCAGTATTTACGTGCTGGCGTTGGGCGTCACCACGCCGGTCTCCGGTTTCCTGGCTGACCGTTTTGGGATCAAACGTATGTATCTCCTGGGGCTGGCGCTCTTTACCGTCGGCTCCATTTTGTGCGGCATCGCCCCGTCGCTGGGGACGTTGATCCTGGCGCGCGCCATCCAGGGGATTGGCGGCGGCATCGCGCAGCCGCTCGGCCCGGCCCAACTCTACCGGGCCTTCCCGCCCAAAGAGCAGGGCACGGCCCTGGGCATCTTCGGGATTGCCCTGGTGGTCGCCCCGGCCCTCGGGCCGATTTTGGGCGGCTGGTTGGTGGGAATGGGCATCTGGCGCGTGATTTTCTTTGTTAACGTGCCGATCGGCATCCTGGGCGTTTTCCTGGGGTCGCGCTTCCTGCCCGACCACCGCGTGGAGAAACGCCCGAAGTTTGATCCGTTTGGGTTGCTGACGGCGATGGCCGGTTTTGGCGCGGTGCTTTACGCCGCCAGCGAAGCCGAAGTCTACGGCTGGACCGGTTCCACCACGCTGCTGTTGTTCGGCTTTGGTCTGCTGATGCTGGTTGCCCATGCTGTGATTGAACTGAAACTGGTCAAAGAGCCGATGCTGGACCTGCGCTTGTTTGCCAACCCGACCTTCCTGAACGCCAGCCTGGTCGGCTATGTTGCGACGGTGGCCCTGTTTGGCGCGGAATTCCTGATGCCGATCTATTTGCAGACCTTCCGGGGGCGCACCGCGCTGGAAGCCGGTTTCATCCTGCTGGGGGTGGCCGCCACCTCGGCTTTTGCGACGCCGCTGGCGGGGCGGTTGTACGACAAGATCGGCCCGCGCGCGATCATGCTGACCGGGTTTGCGATTTTGTGCGTCAACACCTGGCAGCTTGCTCAAATCCAGGCCACCACGTCGATTGGCTACATTGTCTTCCTGTTGGCGCTACGTGGGCTGGCCGTCGGCCTGGCGATGCAGACCTCCTTTGTGACCGCCTTGAGCAGCGTCCCACTCAACCTGCTGCCGCGCGGCTCGTCGTTGGTGAACAGCACGCGCTTCGTGGTGCAGGCGGTCTCGGTGGCGGTGCTGGCGACGATTTTGGTCGGCAATCTTTCGGCGGACGTGAAAGCTCAACAGGACGAGATGCAAAATTCCCAGACGGCGTCGAGCGCGCCTTTTGGCGTATGCGAGACGCCCGGCGTGGCCGCGCAGGATAACCTGCCGCCCGGAAGTTCCATCGGGCTGGCGTCCCTGTCCGCGCAGGGCGCGGCTGCGGTCAAAGCAAAAATCATCGCCGGGCTGAAGGATGCTTGCGACCAGAGCATGAAGGGGTTCGAAGCCGCTTATTTGATCACTTTCTTTGCCGCAGTTGGCGCGCTGCTGCTCTCGGCCTTCTTACCCGGTTGGCCCGGCAAGTGGAGCGGGCGCGGCGGGGCGCAAGCGTCGATGCCCGGCGGGCATTAGGCCGGGGACACAAAAAAAGCGCTGGCGGTTTGCCAGCGCTTTTTTTGTGTCGATGAATGGGTTTATGCCTGACCCACACTTCGGATTAAGCCAGTAAACCGGACGCAGCCAAGATTTGTTGTGACCAAATATTGGATTGTTCAGCGATATGTTTGCGTTGATCCGTGTCGGGCCAATTTCGATCCAAATTCAATTGCCAGCGCGCCAACTGCACTTGCAATTCAACCAATTGGGCAGCAGTTTCGATTTCGGTTTCTTGAGCAGTCCACTCAATAAAGTGTTTGCTCTCATCCAACAAGTTCTCAACCAAAGATTTATTCTTTTCATTGATTACAAATGACTTGATGCGGCTCAGGTTTGCCGCCAACCCGCCCAAACGGATGGGTAAATCATCGCGCAGGTACCGTTCTCGAATGGTGCTCCAATCTTTCATAAGTCACCTAAAAGCTTTCGGGTAATTTGCTCCACTTGCGCCCGAAGGGTTGCATCCTGTAGTTCAAGCGAACGGTTGTTTTGCCGTGGGCGGATGTTAATCAGCGATTCGAATGTTACTTGCTGCGCGGCCGGATTCCAATCTGCGCCCCAGACGAATTCTTGTTGACTGCCGTCTTCGATTAGCAGCGCTTCACAATCTGCATGCATGGCTCCGCCGCCAGCCAGGATGCCACGCTCAACGTCCACCGCCAGCTTGACATATGTTTCGAGCATTTCAAGCATTTCTTGCATTTGTTGTTTTGTGGCGCGTTCACGGATTAAATGGATCATACCTTCATTTTACACGACTTACGCGACTTTTGAAAAACTTTTCGTCGTTCGCAACCGCCAACCTGCCAAAACTACAAATCTTAAAACCATTGTCAATTGTGATGCACAGGCCACTTTGGAATTACGCCGCCCACTTTTTTCATGTACTCGCGGTACTGATCGCCGAACGTATCCAGCATCATCTTTTCTTCGGCTGGCACGCGCAGGAAGTAGAACAGGGCGAAAAAGATCAAATTAAGCGGGCCTGCCAGTCCGTTTTGCATCAGCAGGATTTGCGCGATGGCCCACAGCCACAGGCTGGTGTACATCGGGTGGCGGACGTAGCGATAAATTCCGGTGGTCACCAGCGCATGATCCTTGTGGATTTCAAGCGTGGGCGACCAGTTGGACTTCAAGTCGATGTGGGCGCGCGCGAAGACGAGCACGGAGCAGGCCAGCAGGAATACGCCGAGCCAGCCCATCCAGGCGGGCAGGCTGTAATTTGCGAAATCCAGCCAATTGGTGACCGAATAGACCAGGGGGACGACGAGCAGGAAAACTGTCAACAGACCGAGCAAAATGTCTTCGGCGCGCGACGCGCGCCGGTGGGTTTTTGCCGCTGCTTTTGAGGCTCTTTCAAAAGGAGCGCGAACCACTACTTCGATAATCATCCCTGCCCAATATACGATCTTGAACACAAGCATGGCAACTCTCCTTGGAGCGTCAACGCAATGATGGAATAATGTGCCAGACACTCATCCGGTCACACGACCCGATCTTCAATTTCCCAGGCGTGATCGAGCACATGCCAGGCTACCCGGCGAATAAAATAGGCCGGCGGCCACAGGGTTCCGCCGCGCGGGCCTTTCTCCGGCAAAGCGCCGTTTGCCGCAGCTTCCAGCGCGTTTAAGATGGCCCGGCGCATTTGGACGAGTTGATCGAGCGGATTCTTTTCACTCTCCCGCTTGTGTTTCCAGGCAAGCCGCGCCAGGTATTCCTGGTCGGCGGCAAGCACATGCTCCAGGATCGCTGCCGCGTCTCTTCCGCCGCCGCGTGGGCCTTTGCGCAGCTCCCTGTCTGTAGCTTGTTGCATGGCGCGGTCGAACGTCTGCCAACATGCCTGCAATACCATCTGTAAACGCTCCAACTCCGCCGGGTCGATGGACGCTCGATCAGCATCCAGGATAACAGCGGGCGCTCCAAAATCGGTTGTGGCATTGCCGTCATGCCGTTCAATAACCGTCAAATCAGAGGCATTCATGGGGGGCCGGAATTCGATTTCCCTGTCGTGAAGAACCCGGGCATATCGCGGCCCATAGTCGACAAGCGCTTGAATAGCCGTTTGTTCATCCTGAGCGCTTCGACACCAACCGGGCCAATCCACCGCGCCGACAAATATTCTTTTCCTGCCGCTTTCAACAAATACTTTGACCGGGTTCATGGTTTAACGCTTTCTGCTTTCGGCCTTATTCCAATAGACCTGTTCCCGAATATGATTATTTTTCCGGATCGCGTCGCACAGCGCCGATGGATTGAACGGCAGCAAGAATTTCAGCTTCTGAAATTGGGAGGTTGTTGTCGATTTCGAGATCCCAATCATAGGAGACGCCGGCAGCGATTTGGTTGTATTTGGCGATTTGGTCGTCTGAAACGGCGATCTGGTCGGCGCTATCTCGATCTTTTGCCCGGCGAAGGCAGGTATCCGGGTCGGCGCAGACGCGAATCATCTGGATGGGGTATTTCTGCGCGAGGGAGCTGTGGAAGCTTTGAAAGCCTGCGCCGATCCCCAGACTCTCGATCATCACTTTCTTGTATATCTGGAACATTGTATCGACAACCGCTTCGACTTTTTTCCACCCATTCTCGCCGGGTCGCAATCTCATCCAGATCGGCTCGACCCGCAGGAACAGAATGTCGGTGCGCTGACTGATAAGCGTCCCGATATGGGTTTTGCCGGCGCCCTTGGGGCCGATGAGCATATAGAGTACTTTTTGAGCAGCCATGGCGGGGAACACCACTCCTTTCCGTCTGTGGACACACCCTGGCGTGTACATGTCCACGTTCTATTTTGGCTTTTATTCGTATCTTCTCAATATTGCGGGGAAATTGTTGTTACAGGGTGGTTTCGATACGGCAGCGGGACAGCACCGCTGCCTACTCAACCACCAAATATTGAGAAGTTACATTTATTCCACCGAATACCCAGGAACCGGTTTTTTCTCACTTCATCGGGCAATCACTGCGCAACCTGTCGTTGCTGCAACCTACAGGGAAAAGAATCAACAAACCCCCGCCGGGAAATCAATTGGGTGTGTTTCATTTGGTATATCATGTTGCGTGTTGCGCAAACCTTCGAAACGGAATACGCAATACGCAATACGGATTTTTCTCAACTCATTTGAAACTCACCCAAATCAATTCCACGCGGGCCGATCGGCATAGCCGGTCAACCGGGTACCAAAGAGCCTGAAAACCTAACCCTGCTTGCTCCAGACAATATTGACTTCATCCCGCCCTGCCAGGGCATCCCTGAGCACGGATACCAACTGTGGATCGGCGCCTTCGGACTCAAAGAAATCAAGCAACATGGGGGTGATGGCGTAATCATTGTCTTCGGGCCATTCTTCCTCAAGCTGGTCAATCAAGAACTGAAGTTGAACTTCCGTGATGCTCCCCAGGGGTTTGTTCGTGCCTTTTTCGCTCAAATTAATCATCTTGCTTCTCCTCACAATGGTTTGGCTTCGCCAGGCATCCCCGAAGGGGACATTCCCTGCGGGGGCAGGTCGGCGAAATGGACGAAACTCCTTCGAGGATTATAAACGATTCGAGCGCCTCTTTGAATGACTTTTATGCGGCAATGGATGTCCCACTCACAGAAGAGACCGGGCAACCTTCGGC
>JBARBA010000025.1:0-12179 GCA_049792555.1 Anaerolineales bacterium | reverse complement strand
CAAGGGAGCAGTAATGTTGGAACATGGGTTGTGTTGCGTTTGGGCGCGGAAACCGCGCCCAAACGGGGGGTTACGAGAAGAAGACTTTCTTCGGCTGCCACTCGCGGGCGACTTCGTCCAGTTCAAGCAAAGCCACCAGTTCGCCGGCCATGCTGACGCCGCGCACCATGCCTTTTGCATCTTCTGCGGCGGGCACGCGGTGGCCGTGCTTGATGGCTTCCACTTGGTCGGGGTCAAGCTCGATGGCGGGCCAATCGGCCAAGGCTTCGGCAGCCGGGATAAGCAACTGGTACCAGTTGCCGGCCTGGAAGGCTTCCTGTAGTTTGCGCAGCGGCGTGGCGTCGCGCAGGCTAAAGCGCCCGCTCTTGGTGCGGCGCAGGCCGATCAGGTACGCGCCGCAGCCCAGCGCGTTGCCCATGTCGTTGGCCAGCGAGCGCACGTAAGTGCCGGAGGAGCAATGCACATCCACGACCACTTCTGGGGGCGCCCATTCGAGCACTTCGAGGTGGTGGACGGTGATCTTGCGCGGGGCGAGATCGACTTCCTCGCCCTGGCGCGCCATGTCGTAGGCGCGGCGTCCCTGAACCTTGACAGCCGAATAAGGCGGAGGCGTCTGTTCGATTTCACCGATAAACTGCTTGAGTGTTTCCTCGAACTGCTGCTCGGTGACGTTGACAGGCGCATTGGCTTGCTGCGTGAAGCGTCCGTCGGCGTCGTAGGTGTCGGTCGAAGCGCCGAGGCGGATGACCGCCTGGTAGCGCTTGTCGGACGCTGAGACGTATTCGCTCAAGCGCACCGCCGGGCCAACGAGAATGACCAGCACGCCCGAAGCGCGCGGGTCAAGGGTTCCGGTGTGCCCGGCGCGGCGGATGCCCGTGCCCATGCGAATGGCCTGGACGACATCGTGGGAGGTCATCCCAACTGGTTTGTCCACGACCAGCACACCTGAGATTGCGTTTTTAAGTTCCTGATTGTCCATCGTGTTCCTCCTGAAAAGTTTTTCCCCAGTGTATTAGTGGTTCAACATCTCACGCGTGGCCTGGAGTACGCGCGGCTGGACTTCTTCCAGCGATCCTGCGATATCGGCCCCGGCTGCGGCTGCGTGTCCTCCGCCGCCAAACTGTTTGGCGACTTTGGATACGTCGATGCCAGGCTGCAAGGCACGCCAGGATATTTTAACATGCTTGTCGTGTTGTTCGACAAAAATCATCCCTACCAAATGGTCTTCGATGGAGGAGATGACGTTGATCAGGTCGGCGTCGTCGTTGCCGCCGTAACCGGCTGCCTTGCGGTCGGGCATGGTCAGCGTGGCGTAGACGATTCCGTCCTCTGTCTTCAAACTGGATAGCCCTGCGCCCCAGTAACGGGCGGCGGGGTATGAATGGCGCGTCAGGGCGCGGCTGTACAGGTCGGGCATATCGATGCCGGTTTCCATCAACAGCGCGGTCTGGCGCAGCGCGGCAGGCGTGGTGTTCGAGGTGCGAAAGCCGAGCGTGTCGGTCACAATGCCGGTGGTTAGGGCGGCGGCTACGGCGGGCGTAATCGTCAGTCCCCAGGCGGGCATGTGGTCGGTCAGGATGGCGGCGGTCGCCACGGCTTCGGGTTCGACCAGGTTGATTTGTCCGAAACGTTCGTTGGTGACGTGGTGGTCGATGTTGATATCGGGTTTGCGGAAGTTCTCGAACTGCTTGCCGGTGCGCTTGAAATCGGCGCAATCGACACTGATGAACAGGTCAAATTCTCCGCGCGGTTCTTTGCGGACTTGCTCGTGGCCGGGCAAATGACGGAAAGAGGCCGGAAGGCCGTCCGTCAGCACCATCTGGACGGTTTTTCCGGCCTGCTGCAATGCCAAACCGAGCGCCAGCAGCGAGCCGATGGCGTCGCCATCCGGGCGGACGTGGGACACGATTAAAATGTTGGTGGCTGCTGTGAAACGCGCTTTGATGGTCTCGTTAAGTTCTAAATCCATGCCTGTTTGAAGTTCCTATGAATTGCTTTATTTTGACACAAATGGTGCGATTTGCACAGGGTACTTGTTTCTTATTTGGCTCTTCGGGAATCTTCGTGATCCACCCCAACCCGTATGTCGGGATTAATCCCGACATACGGGTTGGCTAAAGGGGTACCACGCTAATTCCCGGAGAACATCTTATTTCTTATCTTCCAAATGCGCGCTTTCCTCGCGGATTTGCGCAAAGAGTCTTTCCATGTGTTCGGCGTGTTCGGGCGTGGGGTCCCAGTGGAAGCGCAGGCGCGGAAAGGCGCGCAACTCCACGCGGGCGGCCAGCGTGCGGCGGAAGTACCCGCTGGCGCTTTCCATGCCCGCCAGAATATCTTTCGAGCGCGACTGGCCTTCCAGCGCGGAGACGTAGATATCCGCCCAGGCCAGTTCGCGGTCCACGCGCACGTCGCTCACGTAGACCTGGCGCAGGCGCGGGTCGTTGATCTCCTTAATCATGATCTCGGAGATTTCCTGGCGGATACGGTCAGCAATTCGTTGTAAACGGACACCGGAGGGCATGGGATAGACTCCAGAGATTAGAGAGGAGAGATTAGTCCTCTTTCGAAGGTTTCCTGCTCTCTACTCACTATTCTCTATTTTCTGCTCTTAACTTGTTTTTTCCAAAGTGTAGCACTCAAGCACATCGCCGACGGCCATGTCGTTGAAGTTTTTCAGGCCAATGCCGCACTCGAAACCGTTGCGGACTTCGCGCACGTCTTCTTTTTCGTGTCGCAGCGAGGCAATATCGCCTTCGAAGACGATGTCCGCGCCGCGGTACAGGCGCACCTTGCCGTTGCGGCGGATTTCGCCATCCAGCACGCGGCAGCCTGCGATCTTGCCTACTTTCGAAATGGGGAAGATGGCCAGCACCTGCGCCTTGCCAATGACAGTCTCGACAAACTCCGGCTGGAGCATCCCTTTGACGGCTTTTTCGATATCTTCGGTCAGGCGGTAGATGATGTCGTACAGGCGAATGTCGACCCCTTCCCGTTCTGCCAGGCGGCGCGCAGGCACTTCGGCTTGCACGTTGAAACCCAGGATGATGGCCTTTGAAGCCGAGGCCAGCAGCACGTCGTTCTCGCCAATGTTGCCGGTTTCGGAATAGAGCATTTTGATGGCGATCTCGGTGCTGCCCTTCGCCAGGTTATTGACTTCCTTGACAATCGGTTCCAGCGAGCCTTGCACATCGGCCTTCAGGATCAGGCGCAGTTCTTTCACTTCGCCGGCTTTGTAGAGCGCAAACAAGTCTTCGAGCGACATCTTCTCGGCAACGGCGTGTTTCTTCATGGCTTCCTGGCGCTGACCGACAATCTCGCGCGCGGCGCGTTCGTTCTCGACAACTTCGAAGATTTCACCGGCTGTCGGGACTTCGTTAAGGCCCAGCACCGCCACCGGGGTGGACGGCCCGGCTTTGGGCATCGGTTTCGCTTTGTAATCGAATAAGGCGCGCAGGCGGCCATAGGACGTGCCGGCAATCACCACGTTTCCATTTTTTAAGGTTCCGTTTTGGATCAGCAGCGTAGCCATCACGCCGCGCGCCTTGTCCATCTCGGCTTCGATGACCGTGCCGATGACTTTGCCCTGCGGGTTGGCGCGGATTTCGGCGCTATCGGCCACCAGCAAAATGGCGGCCAGCAAATCGTCGATGCCCTTCTTTTGGCGGGCCGAGACCGGCACGACCGTCGTGTCGCCGCCCCAATCGTCGGGCACCAGTTCCATTTCAGAGAGCTGGTTCTTGACGCGGTCGATGTTGGCGTTGGCCTTATCGATCTTGTTGAGCGCCACAATGATCGGCACGCGCGCCGCTTTGGCGTGGGCAATCGCTTCGCGCGTCTGCGGCATCACGCCGTCGTCGGCGGCCACCACCAGCACCACAATATCCGCGCCCTGCGCGCCGCGCGCGCGCATGGCCGTAAAGGCTGCGTGGCCGGGAGTATCCAGGAAAGTGATCAGGCGGCCTTCTTTTTCCACCTGGTATGCGCCAATGTGTTGGGTAATGCCGCCCGCTTCCCCGGCGGCCACATCCGTCTGGCGGATGGCGTCCAGCAGCGTGGTCTTGCCATGATCGACGTGCCCCAGGATGGTCACAACCGGCGGGCGGATGACCAGGTCGGCGGTTTTTTCGTTGGCGATTTTCTGCCGCCAGAGTGGAACTTCCCCGGTTTCTTTGCGCTCTTCCACTTGTTGCGCTGCGGCAACGGCCTCGAAGCCGAACTCGGCGGCCACAATGGCGGCTGTGTCGTAGTCGATCATTTGGTTGATGGAAGCCATGACCCCGTTCGACATCAGTTTCTTGATGATATCAATTGGGCTGACGCCCATTTCTTGTGCCAGATCACGGACGTTAACGCCCGCAGCAATTTCAATTTTCTTGTCACTCATAAAAACACCTCCTGCATAAAATGCGCCCGGCCCCCGCGCGGATGCCTGAAGGTGGCATGTGAGCGATCAAGAGTTCACATTGTCGTTAATCCATCAGGCGTTCAAGACTTCCGCTTCACCCGTACCTTGAAGGGTACTCTTACCTGTGACGGTACTTGTCCCCGTCAGGGGGCTTGTGCCCGTTAGGGTATCGGCGGAGTCTTCCGGCAGACTGGACATAAACTCTTCCAGCCGCTGCCGGTCTTCACTGGTCAGTGTTGTTTTCAGAGCGTTTGCCAGCCCGCCCTTCAGGCCGCGTTCCCAACACGATTTTTGGTTGTGCAGGTATGCGCCGCGCCCCGCCAGTTTCCCGGACGGGTCTACCACCACCCCCGCGTCTGGTCGACGCACGACGCGAATCAACGCGCGTTTTGCCAGGATTGCGCGGCAACCTACACAAGTCCGCTGGGGAATATGTTTGGGCTTCCCGGCCATGATTTATACGTCGTCTTCCCAGACGCCGTCGCCGCGTTTGTGCTTCTTGCGGCCCACCACTTCGCCGCGCGCCTCGTCGAACTGGTACTCGACCGATTTCTTGCCTTTTTTCTTGCCCTTCTTGAGTTCTTCGTCTTCATCCGGCGTTGGGGCAACGATCTCAGGACGCAGTTTGAACAATTCTTCGAAGGAAGACGGGGCTGCCTCTTCGCTTTCGGGGGCAGCCGGGACTTCGACGACCGCTTCGGCTTTGGGCGCTTCGACAGCCGCCTCAGGCGCAGCCTCGGCCGGTGTCGCCGTCTCGACGGGCACGGCCTCAACTCCAGCTTCCGCAGCTTTTGCTGCTTCGGCCACGGGAGCCGGTTCCGTTACCGGGGCCACAAAGCTGGCTTCGGTAACGGCCTTTTCGATGGCCTTCATGGCCTTCGGGCCGATGCCCGGCAGGCCGAGCACTTTATCGGGGTCAAGCCGCATGGCCAGCAACAGATCGCCGGCGGTATGGTACTCGGCTTCGGTCAGGATGTTGAAGACGTGTTCGGGGATACCCAAGACTTCCAACGGCTGGGTAAAGGCCGCGTCCGGCACGCCTGCGCGGGCTTCGGACATCTTCTCGGCGCTGGCTTTGTCGTCGGCGCGCTGGCGTTCGAGCGTGCGGCGTTCCACGCGGTCCACAAATTGGCCCAGCACGGTGTATTCTTCGGGCGTAATCGGGCGGTTTTCGGCTTTCTTGGCCAGGATTTCGGCGATGTGTTCGGTCGTTTTGGCTTCGGCTTCGGCAAAGGCGGCCATACCGGCCTGCGTCTGCAATTTATTCAATACGTCCCCTGCGGCTTCGACCACCGACTTGATGTCGATGCGCCAACTGGTCAATTTGGCTGCCAGGCGGGCGTTCTGCCCGTCGCGGCCAATCGCCAGCGAGAGTTGGTCTTCGCCGACCACCACCGTGGCGGTCTTCTCGGCCTCGGTCAGGTAGACGCCCGAAACACGCGCCGGGCTGATGGCTTTTGAGATATAGACCACCGGGTCCTGGCTCCACTCGATGATGTCGATCTTTTCGTCGTGCAATTCCTTGACGATGGCCTGGATGCGCACACCCTTGACGCCCACGCAGGCCCCCACCGGGTCGACGCCCGGTTGGGTAGCCGAGACGGCCACTTTGGCGCGCTGGCCGGGTTCGCGCGCAATGGCGCGGATTTCGACGATGCCGTGGTAGATTTCGGGGACTTCGTTTTCCATCAGGCGGCGCAAGAAGTTGCGGTGCGCGCGTGAAAGCACGATCTGCGGGCCGCGCGAGCCGTCTTTGACTTCCAGAATGATGGCGCGCAGCCGGTCGTGGACGCGGAACTTTTCGCCGGGGATGCGCTGGTTGGCAGGCATGACTCCTTCGGCTTTCATATCCAGGCCGAGGGTGGTGCTTTGCGGGTTGGTGGCCTGGACGATGCCACTGACAATTTCCCCGATCTGGCGTTCGAAGTATTCCATCTGGGCGTTGCGTTCGGCCTCGCGGATGCGTTGCTGGATCACCTGGCGTGCGGTCTGCGCGGCCACACGTCCGAAGTCGTTCGGCGTGGATTCCATGATGACCATGTCGCCCAACTGGGCCAGGGGATTGACGGCGTTTGCGTCCCCCAGGGCCACTTCGGTGCGCACGTCCTGCACTTCTTCGACGACTTCTTTTTCGGCAAAGATCATCACCTTGCCGGTTTCAGGGTCCACTTTGGCTTCGACGTGCTGCGCACTGGAAGCATTCACGGCGCGGCGATAGGCCGAGACCATAGCCGACTCGATGGCGCCCAGAATGATTTCCTTGGACAGTTGTTTTTCTTCCAGCACTTCGTTGAAAGCCAGATTAAATTCGTTTTTTGTCACTGCGCGTACTCCCCGGTGAACGGTTCTCGGATGATTTATTACTACTCAGTTATCAAGAATAGAACGCAGATTCTGCGGATTAAGCTGATTTTCGCGGATAAAACCTTAAGAAAAATCCGCGCTGATCCATAAAATCAGCGCAATCCGCGTTCTATTTGAGACAAGCGGGCAAGAACCTGAGTAGTCACGATAATTGACCTCTTACAAGCGAAAAAGTGGGGGTTGCCCACTTTTCGGTGCTTGCGGTATTGGTTTGACAGGTGCGATTCTAGCACAAAGGGGGGGATTATGCAAGAAGTTTAAAAAGGGTTTAAAAAGGGAAGGGGATGCTTATTTCTTTCGCCCTGCGGTGTTTGCCGATAAATTGCCGATAATTTGTAGGCACACTTACGACGCGATCCGTAGTCCATACTCCGCCGGTTTTTTATCAGGAACCTTGGGGCATATCGCGCAAAATTGTACAAAACCTCGATAAATATCCAGTTGACATCCCCCCCAAAAAAATGCTATAGTAATTGTTAAGTTCGTCAGCATGGACACTCTGGATGATGCAGGGTTTTCGTTCATTCCTGAACCAACCTGGGGCTGCCAAATAATCGACACTTCCAGTCAATAATGAATTTACCGGTGGGATTTGCTTTACTCGTAGCGGGTGAGCCATCCATTGCATCAACTACCGTTCGGTGCATAAGATTTTCCGTCTTGGATTTTACAAAAAAATAGTTGATTTCAATCATTGCCAAAGGGTACCGGGAAAAATAGAATTTAAATGTTGGTTTTCCTGCCCATTAATCCATCGGGCAAGTCGGAAAACCGTTCGTCTTTTTCTTGTCGCATACATTGAGTTAGGCATATGAAACCTGCAAACCTATTACAACTGACCAAAAGAGAAAAAGAAGTGCTCAAAATGCTTGCCGTGGGGCAGCAAAACAAAGAGATCGCGCAATGCTTGAAGATCAGCGTTGCCACCACCCAGAACCATTTGCAGAACCTGTACAAAAAGCTGCGGGTCAGGAACCGGACGGAGGCGGCGGAAAAGTACCGGAGCATGGAGAAGGTAAGCACCCCATAAAAATAGTTGCTTCCATTTATTGGTGAACAGCGCCAGGAACGATGGAATTTAAAGATCGAGAGCGCTTTCTTTTTATTTAAGCGGGGTAACAAAACAAGCAAGGCTTTTCTTATCGGCAGGTTGACTGATCAGCGCGATTCTTGTCCCTTTTCAGTCGTCGCCTTATTGAAGTTTCGTCGAATAATCCTCTTTTATAGGACAATCGAATAGGGCCATCGCATGATGCACTTTTTCAATCCGGCTTGCGCACTCCAGGTGTGGTTTGTGTTGCCGGCGCGGTGACGCGATTTGTTTTCCTTAAAATCAACGCCGCTATGACTTGGCGTTTTTTATGTATCATCTCAATGTTTCGGGGGGATTGCCGTTAACAGGTGGTTTCGGTACGGCGACGGGATAGCACCGCCGCCTACTCAACCACCCGTTATTGATGTGATACTTTTTTATCCTGTTTCAGTTCAACCATAAGGAGATTTCTCATGATTACCAGACTTTTTGCTCTTCCCATACCGAATATCATCAACAACGAGGTGAACTAATATGTGTACAACCATGATCATCACCAAAGGCGCAACCCAGGACGGCTCCATGATGGTGACCCACTCCGATGACGATGAATTGAGCGATCAGCGCATCATCTTCGTCCCGGCGCAGGATCATGCTCCAAACGCCATGCGCGACGTCATTCAAGGCGAGAACGACCGTTACCCGCGCATTGTCAGCAAGAAACGCGGCCCCGGTTATGACACCCCCGGTTTCCACGAAACGCGGGTGATCGGGCAGATTCCCCAAGTACTCCATACCTTCGCCTATTTCGACGGTAACTACGGCATCATGAACGAACACAACCTGATGATAGGCGAATGCACCAACAATGCAAAATACATGCCAACGCATGTTACGAAAGAACAAGCAATCGCCCAGGGAAAACACGAGCGTCTCTTCTATAGTTCGGAACTATCACGCATCGCGCTGGAACGCTGTAGCAAAGCCCGCGAGGCTGTGAAGTTGATGGGCCACCTGATCGATACCTACGGTTACTTTTCGACCGGCGAAACGCTGTTGGTGGCCGACGAGGACGAGGCCTGGGTATTCGAAATGTGCGCCCTGCCGCACGAAACCTACCATTCGGCCTGGGTGGCGCAAAAGGTTCCAGACGGCCAGGTCTTTGTGGCCGCCAACGAATTTCGCATCCGCGAAATTGTTTTCGACAGGCCGGAGAATTTCCTGCACTCGTCGCATTTGATTCAGGGTCTGGAAGCAGTGCAATGGGTCAATCCCGACGAACGGCCCATCGATTGGTTGCGCGCCGTCAGCACCGGCGAATACTACCATCCGTACTACGCGCTGCGCCGGGTCTGGCGCGTTCTCGACAGGGTAAACCCGGACCTCGGCCTGAGTCCCTGGGTGGAAGACCCCTACACCAGCGCCTATCCTTTTGCGGTCACGCCGAAAACCAGGTTGGAAACCCGCGACGTTTTTGCCTTGTATCGTGACCATTACGAGGGGACGCAGTTCGATTTGACCAAAGGCGTTGCCGCCGGCCCTAACGGCGACCCAAGCCGTTACGTCGGCCCTTACGACTGCCACGCCTTCGACCTCACAGGGCAAAAACTGCGCGGCGCATGGGAAAGACCCATCTCGGTTTTTTACCAGGGCTATACCTACGTTGCGCAAACCAGGCCCTCTGCGCCGGAATTAATGAAAGGCGTCCTTTGGTTCGGGCCGGACGTTGCCTATACTACCTGCTTCACGCCGTTTCCCACCAAAGTGAGCAACCTGCCGCGTAGCTACCAGATCGGCAGCACCAAAAAGCTGGATCGCAATGTGGCTTGGTGGGCTTTTGATTTTGTTGCCAATTGGGCCAAGTTGAATTACCAGCGCATGACCCGGGTGGACATTTTGCCGCTGCAGAAAAAGCTGGAAGACATGCAATTCAACCGGGTGCAGGAATGGACGGAGCAGTTCAAGCGTCCGAGCGCTGTAGCGCTGAAGAAATTGACCGAGCAATGCAACGCCAATGCAGCGGAGATACAACAACAATGGTGGGACCTGGCCGACACCCTGGTTGCCAAATATTCAGGCGGCTATATTAACCTGCCAGGCCAGGATGCCGTAGAGATCGGCTATCCATCGGACTGGCTGGGGAACACGAATTATAGCCAGGGGCCAGTAGATTATGACATAAAGTTGTAACTCCTCAATAACTGGCGGTTGAGCGATGCACTGAACTGGTGGTTGAGCCTGTCGACATCGTGCCCGTAGGGTACCTTGTCGAAGCGTAGGCGGCGATGCTGTTCCATCGCCGTACCCTGGCGCCGCCCGCCACACCTGTCCCGGCGTCCCTTCGGGAGGGCAGGTGTCGAAACCACCTGTAACAGTACTTCACGATAGGGCTTTGTTGTGGCGACTTCCCTGCACAGTCCGAACGGCTAAAGCCGTTACAGAATATAGCGTTTTGCGTCCACTACGCTGCGCTACGGGATTATATAAACCTTCAAAAGGGAGTACGCAACATCGTCCCGCAGCATAGCGGAGTGGACGCATACGGATTTGTCTCAACTCATTTGCGAAGTAACCGCGCCTTTCGGTTGAAACACATCCATAAAATTTCCTCCCACCCGGCCATGTGCAGAGCGCGCCGGCCAGGTGGCTCATCATGACAGCGCTCAGAAAAGGATGATTTCAAACATGGACGCAACACAAACTGTTTTAGGCATTTTTCGAGAGATTTCAGACATCCCGCGCGCCAGCGGGAACGAAGCGGGGATTCGGGAATGGTTGCGGCTGCGCGCTATAAAAGACGGTTTCGCTTGTGAGATCGACGCAGCAGGCAACATCCTGATCCACGTCCCGGCCACGCCCGGATACGAAGCCGCTCCCTGCACTATCTTGCAGGGCCACATGGACATGGTGTGTTTGCCCATTCAGTTCACTCAGGTTGTTGATGAACAGGGCATCCCCTGGTTGCGCTCCAATGGCTCCACCCTGGGCGCGGATGACGGCATCGGCATTGCCACGGCCCTGGCCCTGGTCGAAGAAAAAGACGACTACAAGCCTGCCCATCCCGCCCTGGAACTGCTCTTTACGGTGGAAGAGGAAACCAATATGGGCGGCGCACAGGGCCTCAAACCGGGCTTTCTCAGCGGCAGCATCCTGCTCAACCTTGATTCGGAAGACGAAGGCGTCTTCATCAATGGCTGCGCCGGCGGTGAGGAGGTGCGCATCGACCTGCCCCTTTCATTTGGCCCTGCCCCATTTCCGCTGGCTTACTCTCTCAAGGTCAGTGGCCTGCTGGGGGGGCACTCCGGCGTCGATATCGACAAGAACCGCGCCAGCGCCAATAAATTGCTGGCGCGCACCCTGGACTGCCTCCAAACGATCACTCCGCTCGCGCTCGGCAGTCTCAAAGGCGGCTCCAAAGACAACGCCATTGCAACCGATGCCGAAGCCAGCTTTGCCTTCGCGCCTGCACAGGAAGATGCCATCCTCCAGGCTGTGAAGGATTTTGAGGCGCAATTGAAGGAAGAATACAAAGCGTCCGATCCCGGCGTCACGCTTACATTCACGAAAACCACACTGGCGAAAACTGCCAGCGTGGCGAATACCTACACAGTCATCCAACTCCTGATGGATATTCCACACGGAGTCTATGAAAGGTTCGACGACGGTTCTGTAGAAACATCCGACAACCTGGCGATCGTTGGAATCGTCGATGATGCCATGCAGGTCGCTACCAGCCAGCGCAGCACAGATAACGATTCTCTCATCGCGTTGAGTGAGTCGATTATCAAACTTGGCGTCGACGCCGGGGGTGATGCGGAAATTGTAGATGGTTCCCATTACCCCGGCTGGGCGCCGAATGATGCCTCCCCCTTGCGCGCGCGCTGTGTGGAAACTTACCATGGCCTTTATGGCAAAGACCCCATCGTGCGCACGATCCATGCCGGCCTGGAATGTGGCGTGATTGGCGCCACCTATCCCGGTCTGGATATGATCTCGCTTGGCGCCACCATTCAGAACCCGCATTCGACCGGGGAAAGGCTCTCCATCCCCACCGTTCAGCTTGTCTGGAACTTCCTGGTTACCTTTCTGAAAAACTGACACTCCTTATCCACACCAATTGCCTGGGCTGGCGCAAGCTCTGCGAATCCGCCGCCGTTGCGGGCGTCCCGCTGGCAATCCCCTACCGCATTGGCGATACGACTTACAGCTTGTTTTACGGAGCATAAACCCGCGCAAACAAACCAGACAGCTACTCACCACCATCCCGACCCGGCGGTTGTCCCTTCCCGCCGGGTTTTTGTTTTTCGAGGAACCTGGGGTATCTGCATGAAATCGGACAAGAAATATCAGAAATCACCCGCCCTATCACTCCCCATC
>JBARBA010000024.1:0-1672 GCA_049792555.1 Anaerolineales bacterium | reverse complement strand
GTCTGGTGATGATCTTTGCCGACGAACCCAACATCCGCGAAGTAATTGCCTTCCCCAAGAACCAGGCCGGCCGCGATCTGATGGCCGACGCGCCTTCCCCGGCCAGCGAAAAGCAGTTGAACGAACTGCACATCAAGCTGGACTTGCCGAAAGAAGACGAGAAAAAATAAGAACAAAAGCGGGACGGGTCATCTGCCCGTCCCGCTTTTGTTCTACAGCGCGCCGCGCAAGCGCTACTCCACAATCCGCACCCCGAGCAAATTTTAATGTAGAGGTAAACAGAATTGTCATTAATATTTCTCTTCCCTCCCGGCTGGCTTTTGTGGTATAAGAAAAACACCCTGCTATGCACGTGATGCTGCACCCTCGGTTTTGAGCCAACACTTGATAAAAGGATCCCCATCTCAGGATTGCGACGCGATAGGCCTTGGCCAAGGCGAAGCTACCCGGTCGGGAACCGCCTGCGAAAGCAGGTTCAAAACTCAGCAGCACACGGCATGTGCGGGGTATTTTTATAAATTTAGCTCGTATCATCTCAATCATCGGTGGTTGAGCGATGTCCTGAGCTAGTGGTTGAGCCTGTCGAAACCTTGTCGAAGGGTAGGCGGCGGGACAGCACCGCCGCCATATCGAAACCACCTTGTAACAACAATTTCCCTAAAACATTGAGAAGATACTTTGGCTTAACATAAAAGAGAGTCGCCTGCAATGGGCGACTCTCTTTTATTGTATTAAAAAGCGCGTATCTTAATTGTTTTTCGCGCCGGCCTGGACCCAATTGATCAAAATCATGAGCTGGTCTGGCAGCAACTTGCCGCCGCTCTTGGGCATTTTACCCTGGTTGACGAGCTGGATCAGCTTGCTGCTCGACGCGTCACCGACAACCACCACCGGGCCATTTTGAGAACCGGCCATCAAGCTTGCATAACTGGTGAGATTAAGCCCGGCCTGGGTTCGTCCATTGCCGTGGCAATTCTGGCAGCGACTCTGCAAAATCGGCAGCACATCCTTCGCAAAGCTGTACTCCCCCGTTGCGTTGGCCGCCGACGTGGGAGGCGTGGTTGGCTGCGCGCCGCAGGCAGATAAAAGCAGCATCGCAACCAGTATTACGGACAGAATTCCAAACACTTTTAACTTTGTCATATCTTCATCCTTTCGAGAATTAGAAACCGTATACAATAACGCCGCCCAGGAAGCCCAGCACACCCGCCAGGACAAAACTGAGCACGTAGCCAGAGATATAAAGCGCTTTCTTCGACCCCGGAGCGTGGAAAAGTTCAACGTTCCGCCAGCGAGCAATCGCCATCGCCGTCGTCACCAGCAAAAGAATAATTGCCAGGGTAATCTTGACGCCGACATTGGGCGCAGCGCCATCATAAAACCGAATGTTATCGATCATCCCGGTAATCCCCGCCGCCAGCGTGCTGACGGCTGCCAGGGAAATATTGGCAAACGCCACCTGCTCGATTGCATCGCTGCGACGCCACAGCGCCAGCAAAATGAAGAATAGGGCAGACGCCGTCAATGCAATCGGAAAATGAACAATCAACGTATGGAACGGGTGAACATATAACAGGTCATTAATGATTTTGGAGATAAAATCCATATGCGCCTCGCCTTCTTGAATAGCTGAAATTATAGCCGAAATTAGTAATTGCTCAACCGCATCAAT
>JBARBA010000023.1:0-5313 GCA_049792555.1 Anaerolineales bacterium | reverse complement strand
TTGTGCCTTCAAAAGGTCTCCACAGTTAAGTGCGGTCTTACCCGCGAATAAAACCACGAAAAATTCGCGCAATTCGCCCCATTCGTTAAATTCGCGTTAAGGTTTTTAATGGTACGCCATGTTTGCGAAAACCTGTCAATCGACTTTGAGAAGATCATACATTGGGCATTTTAAATAATCAACAGGCTTCGAATGAGAAGCCTGCTGATGTGTTTTGCTCCATGCTGCCCGGATTAGGGCGACTTTTACCCTCCGGTATAAGGTTGGATGAAGATTTTTCCCGCTTCGAGGTCGGAGCGGATTTTTTCGAATTTCGCCAGGGTTTCGGCGGAGGCCAGTTTTCCAGAGATGGGCATCAGGCCAATGCCGCCGGATTTGTAATCGAGCGTGATGGTTCCGGGCTGCAGGCTGCCCTGGATGAATTGCTGGATGACGAGGAACACGGCATCGTCCATGTTTTTGGTGCGGCTGGTAACCACCACATCAGGGGCAATCCAGCGCTGGTCAGAGCCGGTGGTGATGATCGGTTTTCCGGCTTCTTTGGCAGCGTCGATTGCGCCCAAGTCTGATCCACCCGCCGCGGCATAGACGATTTCGTCGCCGTCCTCATAATACAAGCGGATGGTCAGGCGCTTGCCAACGTCCGGCCTGGCAAACCCGCTGAAATCGTTCTGGCCGCCGATGTAGTGGGCATCAACCTTGGCTTTCGGATTGACGTATTTCACGCCTTGTTTGAAACCAAACTCAATGCGGTGGATGACGGTTACTTCCGCGCCGCCCAGGTAGCCGATTTTCCCGTGTGGACTGAGCAGGGCGGCCAGCGCCCCGACCAGGAAATCGCCTTCCAATTCGTTGAAGATCACCGACGTGATGTTTTTCCCTTTGCCGCTGGCATCGATAACCACAAAGTTCAACTTGGGGTACTCTGTAGCGACGGTATTCACCGCCACGACATTTTCGGAGCCGACGGCAATAATGGGGTCGTAACCTTGTTGGGCAATCTGGCGCAGTAAAGTAATCTGGTCGTTGTCATTGCCCTGGAAGTCAAAGTTTTTGGTCTCTGCGCCCAGTTCCCCGGCAGCTCTTTGCAAACCCGCATTTGCGCTGTCGTTGAAGGCCTTGTCGCCCAATCCCCCGCGAGCGAGAAGCAGGGCAACTTTGGGTTTGAACAACCCCGCGCGGCAAGAGGAAAGGACGAGAGCCATCGCCAACAAAATTACGCCCCCGGAAAGGACTTTTTTGGTCATTGCTTTGAGAACTCCTTGTTCATGTTTATTGAAATTTGGTCGCAACGTGAATTTAATCACTTTAACGTCCCCCCAACATTACGACTTTCAGCCAAATTCTTACACGTTCCCCATTCGTCTGACGATATGGAATTTGAAATAGCCCGGCAGGAAGTAGTTGAACGAGTAATCGATTACTTTCGCGGCGCTGGTATAGAGCTTTGAGCTGAACTGTAGCAACGTGTCTCCGCGCTGGATTTCAAGCACCCGGGCCAGGTCTGCGCTGGCGCGGACGGCGTTGATTTCATCGCGGCTGACCGTGAGCGGGTCGCCGCGCCGGACGAGAAAATCAAACATCGAGCCGCTGAAGTTGTTGTTCAATTCTTCGGGACGCAAAATTTCTTCAGACAGGGTGTCCACCAGGTAAGCAATGGGGCCTGTATCGCTGCGTATGACGCGGCTGATCTGTATCAACGGACGTCTGACCGGCACGTCGAGGACGACGGCCATATTCTCGTCGGCGTGAACGCGCGAGACGAGGATGTTGCCGACGCTGATCTTTATTCCCATGCGCTGCGCCATGGTATCCAGGCTTTCGAGCACTTCGAGGCCGCTCTCCACCGCAGGCTCCTTCCCAAGCACAAAGGTGCCCGCGCCCTGGCGGCGGCGGATCAAGCCCTGGCTTTCGAACATGCGCATGGCTTCGCGCAAGGTGGCGCGCGAAACACCGAGTTGTTTCGCCAGGTTTGGTTCGGACGGCAGGCGCGCGCCGGCGTGTGATTTTGCGATCAGGGCAGCCAGGTCGACTTGCAGACGTTGGTAAGGAAGGTGGGTCATGGGGACTCCAGGGGGCAGTAATCAGTTTTCAGTAATCAGTGTTCAGTGGTCAGTTTTCAGCCTGCCCCCGGTAAGGGGGTGGTCAGTGTTCAGCGGGCAACGGTTGGTTCGAAATCATGATCGCCGGTTTTCGACCTTGACCGTCGTTTTGGCATTCGTTGCCAGATACAATACCCGGCACTGCTACTTATCGGTAAGCGATGATTCTAAATCACCCTTTGGCTTTTTCGCCACAAAATAAGCGCGCTTGCTCTGGTACTCGGCATCCTTGTACGGGTAGCGGATCAAGATGTCCACAACTTGATAACCGGCGCTTTCCACCCATTCTTTCACGTCATCGACTTTGAAGTAGTAGAAGGTAAGCGCGTTGGCTTCCTGGTTGAAAAAGCTTTCCACGTCGGTCTTTTCTTCGCCTTCGAAAATATGGAAGCTGAACAGGAAGAGGCCGTCATCCTTCAAAACTCTTTTGATTTCCAGCAACGCGGCCTTTATTTCTTCCGGCGTCAGGTTGACAATGGCATAGAAGCCAACCACCCCGTGAAACGATCCGCCGGCATACTCCAGGTGGAAGAAATCCTGGACTTCGAATTTTACCCGGGGAAAATATTTCCTGGCATTTTCGATCATGCGCTCGGATCGGTCCGTGCCCAGGCACGTTACGCCCAGGCGGGCCAGGTACCCCGATATTTCACCCGGCCCGGCGCCGATTTCCAGGACGGTTTCCCCTGCGGGGATTTGGGAGGCAAACCAACTGAGGATGATGCGGTCGAAAGATTTTTTCTCCAATTCGTTCCAAAAAGCGGTTGCGTACTCGTCCGCTGCCCGATTGTAGGCCTGGGTAATGCTTTCTTTCGTGTTCATGGGTAGGCTCCTCGACATATTCCTGGTTCTTTGGGAATCTCAGTGATTTACCCCAACCCGTAAGTCGGAATAAATTCCGACTTACGGGTTGGTCCCCAGACATGGGGAATATCACTCGCCATATTTCTTATCGCTCAACAGCTTGCGTGTGGATCGATGTGTCAAAACAAAAACGGCACAAACATCCTGGTTTGTTTCATGTAATCCTGGTAGGCGGGGCCAAAAAAGCGGGTGCATTCGGCTTCGTCTGCCCTGGCGGTGGCGACCAGGAACAGGGTCGCTGCCAGCGCCAAGAATGCGCCCAATAAATCGGCGGGCGACTTGAAGAATATACCCCAGGTTAGAAGTAGCAGTGAACTGTAAAGCGGATGGCGGATGTAGCGGTAGATGCCCGTCGTCACCAGCGCGGAGGTCTTTTCGAAGGCCAGGAGCTGCGGTTCGCCTGCGCGCTGCCCGACGGGTTTTCCCTGCGCCGTCAGCGCGCGCGCGCCCAAAATAAGCGGAAGGATGCAAACGATCAGCAAAAACCAGGAGATCAACTGATACCAGGCCCAGGGGGCCAGGAACCAGGCGTCCAGGTTGATGAGCAACAAGGCGGCGATCAACTCCCAGGCGAAGAAGCGATAGAAGCCGTGCGAACGCGGCGCGCGCAGCGATGCGCGAGAGATGTAGGTGATGCCGATGGACAGCACAGCGAAGGCAATCAGTTTGAACATAACCTGCTCCGTGAGTTCAAGCTTCGGCGGCGGGATCAATCCCAGGGATTGCGTTTGTACAATCCTTTAAGCGGGTGCAAGTCTGCGCGGCCATCGAAATAGACGGCCACCCACTCTGCCAAACGCTTTCCCAGGCGGCGGCAGGATTCAATTTCCTTGTCGGCGCGTGGTTCACCTGCCTGGGTAGCGCCGTAGTGGCCGGTAAATTGCTTCCCTGAGTAATCGGTTACGCCGAACACCAAAAATCCGAAGTTGATCAGGATGGTCGTCAGCGCCTGGCAGGTCAATTCCGCGCCGCCGCCCCAGCCGCCCTGCGAGCTAAAGGCGCAGCCGATTTTGCCGTCGATCTTTTGCCATTCGGGCAAAAGGTCTTCCCAGAATTTTTTCATGGCTGCAGCAACGGTGCCCAGGTAGGTGGGCGAGCCAAGCGCCAAGCCGTCGCACCAATGGACGTCGTCCCGGTTGGCTTCGTCCACCGATTTGATGAGCACTTCGATACCGGGTATTTCTGACGCGCCTTCGGCCACATGCTGCGCCATTTTTTGCGTGTGCCCATCTTTGCTGTAGTATAAAACCAAAATATGGCCCATCGTTTGTGTCCTGGTTATGATGGATGGTTGCCTGTGTAAGGCGTCAGGTTGTTGTCTTATTTTTTGAAACCGCGAGAAAACAGGCCGAACAGCGCCAAAGCAATGGCGAAGATGACGCCGCTAACCAGCGGGCCAATGGCCTGCATGAATAGCAGGATTGCCAGGACGACGCAAACCGCTAAAAACAAAACTGCTGCTATTTTTCGGTTCATGTTGTTTCCTTTCAGGTACCTGACTTCTCAGGCCGTTTGGGTGCCTGCTTCTCCCTTTAGCCGCGGCTGTCGCCCCAGTTCGTAATGGAAGTAAATTGTATCACCGGCCTGGATGGGCATGTCGCTGGAGAAGTGCCTTGGGCAGGTCAAACCGGAATCGTAATCTTTGAGAACGTGGTCTTGGTAGATGCGAATGTTTGTGAAAAGCATGGGCCGGTATCGCTGCTGCATGGGATCAGGAAGTCGCGCGGCCAACCCGGGCAAGCGATTGCCGCCGATGCTCTCCCACAAATGGACGGCCTCGCGGTTGACAACGAATACCGGTGCCACAGGGATGCGGTCTCGTTGGATGCCGCCGGTATTTTGCTCCAGGTCATCCAAAGCAAATTCACGGGATAGGTCCACCAGCACAAGGTCAATCCGCACTTCTTCGGGGATCAGGATGGCGCGGGGCGCTTGCAGCAGCAAATGACGCGCGATCGCCACTTGCGGCTCCGATTTCAGACAGGCCTGCATCATTTCCATCAGGATGACGTCGGGAGGCTGGTCAGGATCGATGCGGTACAAAGCTGCGTCCATCGTTTCGCAACGGGCGACGCGGTCGGCGAGTCCAAGCGTAGCCGCAATACATTTTGCGGATTCAATCGATTCGGAATGGATGTCAAGGAGTGTGAAGGCCGCTTCCTGCGGAGAGAAGATCGCCATAAGGGGCGCAGCCAGGGTGGCGTACGGCCCGCAGCCGGCGTAAAGGACGCGCGCCGGACGGGCGGGGTACTGTTTTCGAATATCCGCGATGGCGGCATGTGTCCCACGGATAAATTCGATCGTTCGCACGAAATCGTCGGCGCACCTCGCCGCCATGCTTGGCGAT